>DATMYW010000001.1:0-7911 GCA_035560715.1 Candidatus Fimivivens sp.
GAATTTGGATATTGTAATGAAATTCAGGAGTGTTATTAGACATTGGAGAACATCCATTTGTAATTGGCAATGCCTCATCATCTGCTGTCAGAGGTTTGGATTTGTCTTCAGTAATAGCTTCTGAATTTGAAAGATCGGCCAGTGAGCAGAGCGCTTTAAATGTGCCAGCCATTTTTTGTGCAACAGAATCACTTTTTCCACTCACACTAGCAAAAACACCCTTCAGCTTTTCTACTCCCAAGGTATCTGCTTTTTCATTAGAAAGAAAAATATCAGAATATGCTGCACGCAATTGCCTACCAAGTACGATGCGTGCTTGCACCGGGTTTTTATAGTCTCTATAAAATTGCGTAGGCGCACCATTATCATCAAGAAATCCTAAAGCTTTCAATACCGCCACGATTGACCTATCATTCGTACTTTTAAATCCGATCGAATTAAGAAATGCGTATGTAAACTTATCCGGGACACCTGCCCTTTGAATCGCCTCCATTATAGGTTGGATTTTCGTTTGCACCGAAAAGTACGAGGTTGGGACGGGCATAATGATAGTCGACAAATATTTATTAGAGGGCGGAGGGAAAATCCCTCCGCCCTTGGCATGCTTATTCCTTCTTCTCCCCCGAGTCCTCCACTTCGGCATCCTTCGCCTCACCCTCAGGCTTGGCGTCGCCACTTCCGGTTTCCCCTGTCTTGGCTGCGGCCTCGGCTTCCTGTGCCGCCTTGTAGAGCTTCTCGCCGATCTTCTGCGCCGCTTCGGAGAGGGATTCGCTCGCCTTCTTGATGGCCTCAAGATCGTCGCCGTTCTTGACCTTATCGAGCTCGGCGATGGCTTCTTCGACCGGCTTCTTCTCGTCTTCGGTCAATTTGTCGCCCGCATCCTTGATGGCCTTGGCTGTCGTGTAGGAGAGCGTGTCGGCGATATTGCGCGCCTCGACGAGTTCCTTCTTGTGCTTGTCCTCCTCGGCATGGAGTTCGGCATCCTTCTTCATGCGCTCGATCTCCTCGTCCTTGAGACCGGTAGAGGCCTCGATACGGATGGACTGGCTCTTGTTGGTCGCCTTGTCCTTTGCCGTGACGGAGAGGATGCCCGAGGCGTCGATATCGAAGGTCACCTCGACCTGCGGAATGCCGCGCGGTGCCGGCGGAATGCCGTCGAGGATGAACCGTCCGAGGGACTTGTTGTCCGCGGCCATCTCGCGCTCGCCCTGGAGCACGTGGATCTCGACGGACGGCTGATTGTCCGCCGCGGTCGAGAAGGTCTGCGACTTGGACGCCGGGATGGTCGTATTGCGTTCGATGAGCGCGGTGCGCACGCCGCCCATGGTCTCGATACCGAGCGTGAGCGGGGTGACATCGAGGAGCAAGACGTCCTTGACCGACCCTTCGAGCACGCCGCCCTGGATCGCCGCGCCCATCGCGACGACCTCGTCCGGGTTGACCGAGATATTCGGCTTCTTGCCGAAGAACTTCTCCACGGTCGCCAACACGAGCGGCATGCGCGTCATACCACCGACGAGCACCACCTCGTTGATATCCTTGGCATCGAGCTTGGCATCGGCAAGCGCCTTCTTGACCGGGACGAGGGTCGCCTCCACGAGGTCATGCACGATCTCTTCGAGCTTGGCCCGGGTAAGCTTCATGACGAGGTGCTTGGGTCCGTCGGCACCGCTCGTGATGAACGGCTGATTGATTTCGGACTCCTGCGCGGTCGAGAGTTCGATCTTGGCTTTCTCCGCAGCTTCCTTGATGCGCTGCAATGCGAGCGGGTCTTTACTGAGGTCGATGGCTTCCTGCTTCTTGAACTCGTCGAGGATCCAGTGCATGATGCGCTGGTCGAAGTCGTCACCTCCCAAGTGCGTGTCGCCGTTGGTGGACTTCACCTCGACGGTATCTTCGGCCACCTCGAGGATCGAGATGTCGAACGTACCGCCTCCGAGGTCATAGACCGCGATCTTCTCGTCCTTCTTCTTGTTGAACCCGTACGCGAGCGCGGCCGCGGTCGGCTCGTTGATGATGCGACGCACATTGAGACCCGCGATCTCGCCGGCTTCCATCGTCGCTTTGCGCTGGGAATCGTCGAAGTATGCCGGAACGGTGATGACCGCTTCGGTGATCTTCTCGCCGAGCTTCTCTTCCGCGTCGGCCTTGAGCTTGCCAAGAATCATTCCCGAGATTTCCTGCGGGGTATATTCCTTGCCGCCCATGACGATCTTGGTCCCCTCACCCGCCTGGATGATCTTGTACGGCAGGGTCTTCAGGTCGCGCTGTACCTCTTCGTCGTTGAAGTGGCGTCCGATGAGCCGCTTGATCGAGAAGAGCGTGTCGCCCGGGTTCGTGACCGCCTGGCGCTTCGCGAGGAGTCCGACCAGGCGCTCGCCTGTCTTGGAAATGGCGACCATGCTGGGGGTCGTCCGGTTGCCTTCCTTGTTTTCCACGATCGACGGGCTTCCGCCTTCGACGATAGCCATCGCCGAGTTCGTCGTCCCGAGGTCGATACCGAGTATCTTTGCCATATGATTGCAGTTACGTTTTTTACTTTGATTACGTATGAAATTACTTCGTGGATACCTTTGCCGCCCTCACTACCTTTCCGCCGATCTGATAGCCTTTCTGAAGCACTTTGGCGATCTTGTGACCCTTGTCTTCAGCGCTCCCCTCTTCGGATTCATCCGACAGCGCCTCGTGTCTGCTTGGGTCGAACGGATCCCCTTCCTTGGCATCTACGGCAGTCACGCCGTGCTGGGCAAGCGTATCCTCGAGCTGCTTTTCGATATACCCGATGCCCACGACCCATGGACTGTCTTTCGATTCTTCCGGAACATGCGAGGCCGCGGCATGAAAGTTGTCGAGAATCGGGATCAGGTCGTTCAGCAGTCGTTCCACCAGATACTGTCCCATCTCTTTCTGTGATGCTTCCTGACGTTTCTTGTAGTTTTCGAAATCCGCCAGGCACCGCTTCCACCCGTCAAGCGCGTTCATCGTTTCCAGATATTCCTTCGCCCGGATGACCGCGTCGCGCTTGTCGGCCTCATATCCCTTGTCGGAAAGCTTCGCGATAGCCTCGTCCGGCGTCAGCCACTCGTGAGCCGAATGTTCCGCCGGATCGGTCTTCACTTCGGTATCTTCCGTAAAAGCCACGAATCGAAACTTCTGTACGGAAGATCCGTCGTCCCCTTTGAATACCGCGAATGTCGGCAGCGGAGCGGTATCGGTGACGGTAAGACCGGTTTCCTCCAACACTTCACGCCGCACCGTCTCTTCCGGCGTCTCTCCGGGATCCACATGTCCACCGGGCAGGTCGCGTTTTCCGGGTCCCCGCTTGCCACCTTTCGCCCGGGTCAGCAGCAATACCCTCCCGTCCGGTCCGAATAGCACCGCCTTGGCGGTCATCCGAAACAGTGCATCACTATTTGCCGCCGATTCGTCGTCATGTTTGGCATCCTGGTGTTTGGTCATATCGTTTTTCGGTTGCGTGTTATGTTTCTCGGTTATCGTATGAATATGGCTATCACGAGCGAGGCGGACAGGAGTTTGCGCATGTGTTCCAGCAGGGACTTGTTCTTGGCATACTGCATCCGCTTCGGACCGATAATCGCCAGGATTCCCCGACCTTCCTCGTTCTCGTACGGCGCGACCATCATGGAACAGTTCGATATCTCGGCGATCGGATTTTCCTTCCCGATGAAAATCTTCGTCTCGCCCTGCGACAGCTCGGCAAGTATCGAATCGAACTTCTCATCGAGCGAATCGAGTGCCTCCACCAACCGGCAGAGCTCGTCGAGTTCGCGGAACTCCGGGTTCTCCAGCAGTTCCTTCATGCCGAAATCATACAATCCTTCGTTATCACCGAGACCGGCGACGGCCAGGTTCCCCGAAAGCGCGGACAGGAGTTTCGCGGTGCTGCGACCCAGACGGGTATGTTTCGCGCGAAGCGTCAAAAGCTCCTTTTGCATCGTCTTCTGTTCGGAAAGCGAGAGCGACTCGTCCGGCATGATCTCTTCCACGAAAAACCTATATCCTTTGTCGGTCGGGATGCGGCCGGCCGAGGTATGCGGCTGATAGAGCATCCCGGCTTTTTCGAGCGCGAGCATATCGTTACGCAGGGTCGCCGAAGACACCTCGAATCCGTACTGCTCCAACAGGAGCTGGGACCCGACCGGTACGGCGGTCTTGCTGTATTCCTCGACGATCGCGGCGAGGACGTGTTTCTGCCGTTCATTCATACATCAGATAACAGTGAACCTAAAGCAAATAAATAGCAGGGAATAGAAACCAGTATACGATTCTTCTGCCCTTACCCATATAGTATAAATGCTTGATTAGCACTCGTCAAGTCTGAGTGCTAACGGTTTATCGGTCGTCGGTGCCGAATCATATATTAGAAAAGGACCACCTCGGAAGATGGTCCTTAATTCGTGCTCAAAGCGCGGTCGTTGTTATGCCTGGCTTCGCATGTCGAGCGTGAGCCGCTCGTCGAACGCCGCACTGCCAACTTCGGCGTATTGCTTGGATGTCTCGAAATCCTCCGCGACCACGCCCATCGCGCCGATGATTTCACCGCCCAGATCACGAAGAACGATACCGTAGCCGATTTTATAGAAGGGAATCGCGAAACGCACTTCAATGATTTCGTCTAAAATTCGTTCTGAAACCAATGAAGGCTGATGGCTCTTGAGAACATGGTACGACGATAAGCCAGATGAGTGATATTTCCCGTCCTCCCCCGTCTCGCGTACGCACTTTGCCAGCGTTGACGCTATGACCGTACTGCTTTTATTCAAAGCATCTCCCCTCCTGAGGAGCGTCATCGCACCCTCATCGTCGATGATGCAGATGGTCGGCATCGGACCGTTCTTCGCATCCGCCTCGCGCCCGATGGCGTTCACGATTTCGTCAATCAGACGCTGATCCAAGGTCGTTTCCGTTAATTGCATGGGTGTTCTCCCGTTTTGTAGTTTGATCGAAAGAAAAACAAAGAAATCAGCCTCCCAATAATACCATTAAACCAAAAATCTCATTTCCGATTCGGAACATCAAGCCCGCTCGCGAGTCGCATGCCCAATGCGACCCACCGATTCGTCTCCATTGTCGAGGGATCGACCGACCGGATCGTTCCATGATCGATCAGTTCAAAAAAACCGGTTGACCACAAGACGTATGGCTTGGTCCACTTTCAGTTTCTCTCGCAACTGTTCCTGCGTCAGTAACCCGTACTTCTCGATCTTATTTCGGATTGTTTCCACCGGATACGCTCCGATGGCCACGGCAAGAAAATATTCACTGTCAGGCATTGCTGGCATAACCACCTCGCTTCGTTTATGATGTTTGTAAAAGAGTAATCCCAAAAAACCACGCTTTGCCACTGCTTTATAGCAGCGACCGCGTGCATTGTCAATCGTCGTGACGCTTCTCCGGCACCGGGTCATAGCCACCCGGATTCCAGGGATGACACCGGGAAACGCGCCTGATGCCGAGCCAGGCGCCGCGGAGTATACCAAAGCGATCGATCGCCTGGTACGTGTATTCCGAACATGTCGGGTGGAAACGGCACGCGCCGCCGGGAACGATCTTGCCCAGGATCCCGTGATCGAGGGAAAGCGTCTTCTGATAGAGGCGGATAAGAATCAGGATCATGTTTTTCATTGCTTCATCGTCCTATGGTCATAGCGTTTCATGGCTGTCCATGATTCTTTTCAATATCTTCCAATCGTACTCTCATCCGTTTTGTCTGTAAACGGATCGTCTGGTATACTGGAAAAAAATCGACATCGAAACGGATATGAACATCATCAAGACCGATACCTTCTCGTGGATCGATTTTCTCGACCCGCAGCAGAGCGACATAGCCTACCTGCAGGAAAACTTCAACATCCACCCCCTCGCGATCGAGGAGCTGATGACGCCGACGTACCAGCCGAAGGCGGTACAGTATGACGGTTGCCTGTTCCTCTCGATCCACACGCCGCTCTTCGACACCGCGCTTCGGACAACCTATCCCGGCGAGCTCGACATCATCCTGACCAAGGATTTCCTTATCACCTCGCACAAACACGACATCTACCAGATCCGCGATTTTTTCGAAAAGCTATCGAGAAGCAAGGGACAGCAACGCGACTATTTCGCGAAAACACCGGCCCACCTTCTCTATCATATCATCGAGATCCTGCTGAATTCCTGCTTCCCGAAGTTGCATCACATCTCCGAGAACCTCGACTATATCGAGACACAGGTATTCTCGGACCACGAGAAGGAGATGGTGCTCGAAATCTCAGTCGTAAAGCGCGACATCCTCAACTTCCGACGCACGCTCAAACCCCAACGGTCGATTCTGGATTCGCTCGTTCAGAAGGATCATCCGTTCATTCCCGACGACCTGAAGGTATACTTCCAGGACCTCATCGGAACGAATATCCGCGTCTGGAACATTCTGGAAAGCACCAAGGAGACGATCGAGGCGCTGGAGGCGACGAATAACTCGCTTCTCTCAAACAAACTGAATCTTACGATGAAGGTTCTCACGATTTTTTCCGCGGTGCTGCTTCCTATCACGCTCTATTCGAACGTCATGGCGATGAGCGCCCGCATCCCGCTTACCGACGATCCGAATGCGTTCTGGATCCATACCGTCGTCATGATGGTCGTAGCCTTCGCGACCATCGTCGTATTCAAGGCGAAAAAGTGGTTTTAGAGATGAAATGATATCCATACGGAAAAAAGACGGGCTCCCGTCTTTTTTTCTTTTCGTCGACATCATGACTCGACTCAGCTACGTTCCGCAAGAACACCTTCGATCGCGTCCAGATGTTCCGGCGTGTTCACATTGAGTCCCTCGAGCGGGTCGGGAAGCGGGATGGCACAGATGTTTTTCCCCTCGCTCATCGCCATGGCGATAAGATCGGTGATATAGAACTCCTTGGAAGCATTGTCGCTGCCCAGGCGATCGATATGTTCCCAGAGCCAAGCGGCATCAAAGCAATAGATACTCGTGTTCACCTCACGTATGGCGCGCTCGTCCTCGGTCGCATCCTTGTATTCGACGATACGGAGGACGGAACCGTCTCCGTTGCGTACGATGCGTCCATAGTGTAAGAGATGTTCGTGGATACCGGTGAAATCAGGGACGACGACGGTGCCGAGTGTAATGGTCTCGCCGCGATGCTGATGATGGGCCAGGATGGTCCGGATCGTACCGGCCGATATGAGCGGCTGGTCCCCTGCGAGAACGATTACGTTGGCGATGTCGACATGGTTCCGCAGCAGCGGCGCGGCGCACGCGACGGCATGACCGGTGCCCAGCTGCTCCCTCTGTTCGACACAGACGACACGGTCACCCAGGTGCTCGACGATTTTCTCGCCGTGAAACCCGACGATAACCACCGGCTTCGTCTCTGGCACGGCTTCTATTGCTGATTCGGCAATATGCTCAACGATCGGTTTCCCGGCCACGGGAATCATCGTCTTCGGCATATCCGTCATGTTCATTCTCGTCCCTTTCCCGCCCGCCATGATAATGACCTGATTCATAGATATCTGAATAGTGCGTCCCATTTATGATGACATGTCCAAAAAAACGAAACACCGCCATCGGCGCTCTCGGTCGACTATATCATACATAAGACCGTTTTTCCAGTCTCACGGGGATGTCAGAATATCCATCAGGACGACAGAAAAATATTTCCGTATTTGCCTTATATAAGCATTTTTTCATGGCGCGACTTCCTTCCAGTTCATGTCACATGAGCGGGAACCGGAGCAGGACTCGGCGCTGCCGCAGGAGTCCGTGCCGGTATACGTCGAGTTGAGACAGTGTTCGGCCGCATGGGCGGAACAGTTCGACGAGCAGTTCTCGATGACGGTGAGCGGCAGGGAGACGTTCTGTCCGGAATAGGTGGCGGTGACGGTGGAGGT
>DATMYW010000002.1:0-19877 GCA_035560715.1 Candidatus Fimivivens sp.
ACCCCGTACAGGTCATTCGCCGATCCATACATCTTCTGTGGCCGTGAGTCTTTTCGAAGATTCACAAAGTCCTCCGGAAGATCTCTCTCCTTCCGGGCGACCGACAAGCCCTCCCGCTTGTCCGCAGAACGAGGGATGGAAACGAAGGATTCCCTCCTCCAAGGGAATGACACCGAAAAGACGAGGTCTATGCCTCGTCTTTTCGTATTTCCCCACCCCTGCCCTCTCCCAGAGGGAGAGGGAGCTCCATCCTCCCTTCTCCCTTCTCACTTCTCAATTCCGATCTCGCGCTCCGTCTCCGAAACCCACGAGAACAAGACCTGGGTCGCGTTTTCGGGAAGCAGGTTACCGAGACGTTCGGGCCACTCGACGAGAACGAGGCCTTCCGGATCGCTTATCCACTCTTCGAAACCGAGCTTCCGGAGTTCTTCCGGATCGTCGATACGGTAGGCATCGATGTGGTAGACGCGCCGGATTCCCTGTGCGGAAGGAGTTGCCAGGTCATAGCGGTGCATGATGACGAAGGTCGGACTCGGAAACGGCCCCGGGGCGCCGAGCTCCGCCAGGATACCAGAGGAAAACGCGGTCTTGCCCGCACCCAAGTCGCCGTGAAGCGCGACGACGCTCGCGGCAGGTGTCTTTTTCGCGAAATCACGCGCGATTATTTTTGTCTCTTCCTCGGAATGCGAAATGATGTCCATACGCCGGTGCTATTAGTCGGTTCCAGAAGCATATCCCATATTTCCACTCCTGTCATCGTGATCGCCTGAAGTGAGACCTCGTCGAGTCCGCATGGAAACAACTTTTGACAGCTCATTCAGGCGCGCGTTTTTCGCGACGCGCTTCTCATTTTTCGCTTTCGACCTCCAACCGGGCATGGACATTTGACATGACCGTTTTTCCCTGCTATTTTACCC
The DNA here is from genome assembly GCA_035560715.1 of Candidatus Fimivivens sp. Classification (GTDB taxonomy): domain Bacteria; phylum Patescibacteriota; class Minisyncoccia; order Moranbacterales; family UBA1568; genus JAAXTX01. Next base: position 918 of record DATMYW010000002.1, read on the forward strand.
CCTCACAGGCGTTTCCCGGAACGCGAACGGCGCTGCCCGGAAATCCAGAGATTTATCCCGACCGAATGCGCCTCCTATGTCGCTCTCCCCGACCGAACAGTTCGCCGAACTTATCCGGAAGAGTACCCATCCGCTCATTCTGCTTCCGGCCCATCCGTCCAAGGATACCCTCTCCTCGGCGCTCGCCCTCGAACGCTTCATCTCGGGTATGGGCCGACCAGTCACGATTGCTGGCGATTCGCTCTCCTCGCATCTCCACGAGGTCGGATTTCTCGGCCTCCCCACGGATCCACTTGATTCGCTCGCAGGCACGCGTGAGTTCGTCCTTTCGTTCAATACCGAACGCAACCGCATCCTCGGCGCCCAGAGCGAGCAGGTCGGCGACGAATTTCGCATCCGCATCACGCCGGAACGAGGCACGATTGATCCGCGCGATTTCTCGTTCGTTCCCGCACGACTCCAGTTCGACGTAGCATTCGTCATCGGTTCTCCGGATAAAGAATCCCTCGGCGCACTCTACGCCGAAAATCCGGACATCTTCTATGAGATTCCCATCGTGGATATCGACACGTCCGCCGGAAACGAGCGATTCGGGCAGGTGAACCTCGTCGATATGACGACGTCTTCCGTCGCCGAGCTCCTTTTCGACGCACTCCAGGCGACTGATGCGACCCGTATCGACGACGCCGTCGCGGAGGACCTCCTGACCGGCATCATCGCCGCGACCGAGAGCTTCCAGCGCCGTAATACGACCCCGAGGGCGCTCCAAACAGCATCACGGCTCATCGAACTCGGCGCGGACCGGGAGAAGATCGTCCTCGCCCTCTACAAGACCCAGCCATTCGGGATTCTGAAACTTTGGGGACGGTTCATGTCCGCTCTCAAGTGGGAGGAGGGACTCCGCCTCGCCTACGCGTCGATTTCACTCGATGACTTCGTCCAGAGCCGTACCAACCCAGAGGACCTGCCTGAAATCCTCGACAAGGTACGGGCGAATTTCTCGTCCGGGACACTCTTTGCGGCGATCTATCCCGAATCCCCCAGTGTCTGCGCGGTCATCGTGCGCGCGACCGAATCCGGTACTGCGGCTACGCTTGCATCGCGCATTCCCGGGGCGAACCTGCGCGGGGACATGCTGTCATTCGCACTCCCGTTCGCGGCCGGTCCCGACGCGGAAGCCGGACTTCTCGACACGATACGTCGCTCATCGGACGCACCCTCGACTTGACCCCGAACATCAAGCCGGGGTATCCTCGCGAGGAACATGACTCACCGTGTTCTTTGTTTTTATACAACCATAAACCCGCTCCTCATGATAACTGAGCGAACACGCCTCCACATCACCACTCCGACGCCGAAAGACGCCGGGAGCAGGATTTTTTCGATTCTGCGCACTCTCTCAAAAAATAACGTATACCGATTACCGACAAATATCCTACTCAAGATGCCGGGGCCGGAAGGTTCGCCTATTGAATCTTTCAATTTTTATCAGGTCGCCTTCCTCACGAACGGACGTAAGAACGGGAACATCGTCATAGCCGTCCTCGGTCGCGGCGAGGAAACGACACCCGGTTCCGACCTGTCGGGTTTTCGCCTGAACGGATCCGCTCTGGTCGTTTTTTTTCCGGTCGACGGAAGGACAAGGAATTTCAGTCGATATCTCGAAACCAAAACGGAAAAAGAGGCCTCCGAAACAGGTATGTCCCACCTCAAGATATCCGTAAGAGTCCCAAATCAGCAGTTGATCGGTTTCCTTGAAAAGACCGCTTCTTTCAAGACTCCACCGCTCGGGCTTGAATTAGACGCGGACACGGTCACTCCGATCGTGTCCGGATATGACCACAACACGATCGCCCTACGGAAGCGTATGCGACAGGCCGAGGAAGGCGTAACCGAACACCGGCTCCTCATCAGCCATATCGTCGACATTCTCGCTGCGGCAGAGAAAACGACTCTCTGATCGACCGTCCAATCATCGGGACGTTCCGCTTTCACCGCTTTTCCAGTACAATGGAAAGGTACGGCGAAGGCGGATTTTTTCATACGCAAAAGGAACGTCTTTCGAAACATAAACGCACCGATATGGTCCAGGTCGTAAAGAACGCGTCGCAGGACTGGAAGGACGAGAAGGATGTACGAGCCGAAAACGTCCTTCATACGCTCGAGGGAACCTCGAAAGAACAGGCGGCCGCCCGATTCGCAGCCGAAGTCGGCCTGCCGTACCTCGACCTCAACATCTTCCCGGCGAACATGGAGGATCTGACCCTCATATCCGAGGAAGACGCCCGGAGACTGCACATCGCTATTTTCGACAAGACGGCGGGCACCGTCCGGGTCGCGTTCGCGGACCCGGAGAACGCCGAGGCTCGTCTGTTCATCCAGGATCTCGCGGACAGGCACGGATGGACGGTCGAATCCTTCGTCGTCTCGGCGCAGTCGCTCGACAAGGTCTGGAGCGCCTATGCGAACGCGCCGATTCTGCGGAATCTCGACCTGATGCGGGTCTCGCTTACCGGCGACGATCTCCGTCGTTTCGAGGAGGATTTCGATGCGCTTCTCAAACTTCGGAACGCGTCGGGTATCTCCATCTCGCAAACGATCGAAATCATCCTCGCGGGTGCGAACAAGCTTCGCGCAAGCGATATCCATATCGAACCGAAAGACGGCTCAGTTCGGCTCCGGTACCGAATCGACGGCGTCCTCCAAGATATCGGCGACATCTCAAACGATATCTACCGACTCACCCTCTCCCGCGTAAAGATGCTGTCGAAGATGAAAATCAACGTCCGGGACCGCTCCCAGGACGGTCATTTCGAGATGCAGATAGACGGCAAGAAAATCGACCTCCGCGTAAACGTCATTCCCGGCAGTCACGGGGAGAGCATCAACCTCCGGATCTTGAATTCCGACAGCGTTCTTCTCGACATCGGCAAACTCGGCATCGAGGGCGAGACCCTTATGAAAATCATGCACGCCATCGGCAAGCCGCACGGGATGATACTCAATACCGGTCCGACCGGATCCGGCAAGACGACGACTTTGTACAGTATCCTGCATACGCTCAACAAGGCCGACACCAAAATCATCACCATCGAGGACCCGATCGAGTACCAGCTGCCCGGGATCGTCCAGACCGAGGTATCGAAGAACCAGGCCTATACGTTCGCGGCGGCCCTGCGGGCGATCGTACGACAAGACCCGGACATCATCCTCGTGGGTGAGATCCGCGACGAGGAGACGGCCGACATCGCGGTGAACGCCGCCCTCACTGGCCATCTCCTTCTCTCGACGGTACACGCGAACAGCGCGTCAGGAGCGATAGACCGGCTTATCGAGCTTGGAGTGAAGCCTTCCCTCATCGCGTCGGCGGCGAATATCGTGATCGGTCAACGACTCGTACGGGTACTCTGCGAGAATTGCCGTGAATCCTACGAGCCGGCGGCCGAGACTATCGATTCGATACGTCAGGTGCTCTCCGTCATCTCGCCGAAGGCGCAGATAGAGATCCCGCACGATATCAGGACCCTCTGGAAGCCCGTCGGCTGTCCAAAATGCAACTTCACGGGCTATTTCGGTCGGGTCGGTATCCTTGAAGCCTTCACGATCACCAAACCGGTCGCCGACGTCATTCTGAACATGGGAACTGAACGGGACATCATGCGTGCGGCCATCGAGGACGGCATGGTGACGATGCTTCAGGACGGAATCGTCAAGGCGCTCCGCGGCATCACGACCCTCGACGAGGTGTGGCGTTCGACCGGACAGAAGGACACCATGCTCGAACTGTATCAGGAACTCATGCCGAGCCTCCTGTCGCGCGCGGCGGTAATCCCGACAGCGACCTTTCAGGAGGTGAAAAAAAGCCTCGTCTCTTTCAAGGACTTCGAGTCGTACGTTGCCGGACTCAAGGACAGCGACATTCTCCGGGCCGTCTTCGCCGCGGCACTCATCCTCGGGGCCGGAGACGTGCATTTGGAACCGACTGACGACTCGATACTGGTACGGCTGAGGATCGACGGTATCCTGCAGACCATCCTCTCATTCCCGAAAAACATCTACCCGTCGGTCCTGGGTGAGATCAAGCTCTGGAGCGGCCTCAAATCCGGCGAGCGTTCAGGCATCGTCGATGGCCGTTTTTCCCTCGCGGTAGAAGAACCGTTCGACGACGTGAAGTCCGGAAAGACGGACGTCAGGCTATCCATTATCATGGGCGGATTCGGTGAAACGGCCGCCATGCGCATCCTGGGCCGGTCAAACGTCGAGCTATCGCTGGACACGCTTGGATTCCGCAAAGAAAACCTCGAGCGGATCATGTCCGCCATCCGAAAACCGAACGGCATGATAGTGAACGTCGGTCCGACCGGATCCGGCAAGACGACGACCCTGTATAGTGTGCTCTCCCGGCTCAATACGCCAGAAGTGAAAATCATCACGGTCGAGGATCCGATCGAATACCAGCTGCCGGGAATCTTGCAGACACAGGTGGACGAGACCGGAGAATACACGTTCGCATCGGCCCTGCGATCCCTTCTCAGACAGAATCCGGATATCCTCATGATCGGTGAAATTCGCGACGGTGAGACCGCGATCGCCGCGATACAGGCTGCCGAAACAGGACATCTCGTCCTTTCGACCATTCACGCGAACAGTGCGGCGGGTTCCATTTCTCGGATGCTCGGCATGGGCATATCCGGAGACGATCTCGCGAACGCGATGAACTGTTTCATTTCGCAGCGCCTCGTACGAAAACTCTGTGAACGGTGTCGCAAGGAAGACCGGGCGACCGAAGAAGAGATGGTGATGATGAAACGGATCCTCTCAGACGTCCCGGAAGGTCTCAGGAAGGATGTTCCTGATGCCGGTACGGTCTACCGGGCGGTAGGCTGTCCGGCATGCAACGGAACCGGCTATTTCGGGCAGATGGTTCTATCGGAGGTGCTTCTGAAAAATCATGACATCGAGAGTCTCATCATGCAAAACGCGCTCGCGTCGGAAGTGAACGATGCCGCCATACGCAACGGGATGATCCCCCTTGCGGCTGACGGGGTCCTTTCCGCGCTCGAAGGCAAGACGACACTCGACGAAATCCGCCGCGTTACGGACGAATAACGTCCTGAATGGGAAATCCCCGGTCATCAGACCGGGGATTTTTTCAAGCCGGAACACTTGACGCATCGGCAGCCGAGCTTCCGGATGAATCCGTCGACATAGCCCTCACCGTAATCATACGTGATTTCCTCTCCCAACCGGATACGGCGCCTCGCCACGATGAATATCCGTCCGCGACGATTGACCGCCTCACCGTTCGGCCGACAGGAATGGTTCGCGTATCGGGCCGTATTCCATCTCGGCCGACCGTCGATATCCCAGCGCGAATTCACCGCGAACAGGTAGCGGTTCGGATTCATCTCGTTATCCGAAGCCGGGACGCGCATTCCGACGTATTCGATAATGGTCTCCCCCTTGTCAAAGTCGCGGGTCGCGAACAATCCGAGTCCGGCAGACGAGCGGCGGACGACGACCCCATCCGGCAGCCGGTTGAGACATGACACTGGATCTTCCGCGGAACCGTTCCGTTTCATAATCATTACATTCGAAAATTGACAGAAAAAATTCCGCATCATGCGGAATCGTGTCCCGAAGGACCGTTCAGCTGCAGGCAATCCGAGACGTCAAGGACGTCTCGGGAAGGGACAGTGTCGAGGAGGAGCGCAGCCGAAACCACCCAACCCATATCTGGACATCTCGCGCTTATCGTTTCCAGCGTCAGCCCGTGGGAAACGATAAGCGCGAGGGTAAGCCCCCTGTCTTGAGGATAAAAGATAGAAATCCCCAATTTGCCTGCAGGTGAAAGGGCCCTCGGATACGCTGATGGAATATCTCCCGCTTTTCAACGGGACCCTCAAGGTTAGCATAGGTTGGTATTCCTGTCAAGAAGTGTTAGAATAGGCAGGAGAGAGACAAAAATAGCCTGCAAATTGCGACTTCCATGCTCACTTCATCGGAGACAATCGAAACGGAAGATATCGCCCTCGACACCACCCTGCGGCCGTCTTCGTTCGCGGAATACGTAGGCCAGGAAAAAATCAAGCGAAACCTCGGCATATTCATAGAGGCCGCGAAACGGCGCAAGGAAAGCGTCGACCACGTCTTGCTCTACGGACCGGCAGGGCTCGGCAAGACCACGCTCGCCAACATCATCGCGCGCGAAATGGGCGTCAATATCCGCATCACATCGGGGCCGGCGATCGAACGTGTCGGCGACCTCGGCTCCATCCTTACCAACCTCGAAGAAGGTGACGTCCTCTTTGTCGACGAGATTCACCGGCTCAACAAGACCATCGAGGAGGTGCTCTACCCCGCGATGGAGGACTACCGGCTGGACATTATCGTCGGAAAGGGTCCATCCGCACGGACGATCCAGCTCGACCTGCCGAGATTTACCCTGATCGGAGCGACAACCCGTCTCGGGTCCATTTCGAATCCGCTCCGGAACCGTTTCGGCTCGACGAACCGCCTCGAATTCTACGAACACGACGAGATGCGGAAAATCATCATCCGGTCAGCAAGGATACTTGGCGCCGGAATCGATGAAAGTGGGGCGGACGCGATCGCCGCAGCCAGCCGCAAGACGCCGCGCGTCGCAAACCGCCTTCTGAAGCGGGTGCGGGACTTCGCTGAGATCCATGGTAGGGAACGGATTACCGGCGACGTCGCTCGGGAAGCGCTCACCCTTTTCGAAGTGGACGAGATCGGCCTCGAGCCGACCGACCGCAACATCCTGACCGCGATCGCGAAGAAGTTCAATGGCGGACCGGCGGGCGTTCAGGCCATAGCAGCCGTCACCGGCGAGGAGACCGAGACCATCGAGGACGTCTATGAGCCATATCTGATTCAGCTCGGATTCCTGGCACGCACACCGCGCGGCCGCGTCGTGACCCCCGACGGCTTCGCTCATGTCGGACTCCCGGTTCCCGAAGATCATCAAACGAAACTTCTATGACCTCCATTCTCAGCCTCTTCTATCTCGTCATGTTTTGCGGTATCGCCGCGATCGGTCTTTTCATCTGCTACCATGTCATCCGGTATTCCCTGTCCCGTCAAAGCGGTATCCTGACCGTCCTTGTCTTCTCTTCCGTCTTTCTGTTCTTCCTCTCCGCGAATGCGATCGCGTTCTTCCGGGTCGACTGGAACGGGTTGTTGCGAAATCTCGGAACTCCCTCCACCTCGGCGATGTATTTACGTTATTAAATCCGCTATGAGCGACTATTCCCGCATCCGTTTCCCCGGAATACACGACGAGGAGCGCGTCCTCGCCGTGTATCACCGTCACTGGTTCAATATCGTCGAGGAATTGTTCCTGTCGGTCATTTTGTCGGTCATCCTCCTCGGCGGCTTTTTCTTCCTCCCCTCCCTGTATCCTGAGATCGTCGGAAGTCCGAACGCGTCGCTTTTTTTCTTCCTGGAGAATTCATTCTTCCTCTTCCTATGGCTCACGTTGTTTCTCATCTGGATCGATGTTTTCTTCGACATCTGGATCATCACGAATGAACGCATCGTGAACATCGAGCAGAAAGGGCTCTTCGTCCGCCGGGTCAGTGAGCTGCGTTTCAGATCGATACAGGACGTGACCAGCCAGGTCGTCGGTTTCATCCCGAGCGTACTCGACTACGGGGACGTCCTCGTCCAGACCGCCGGCGAGAATCCGCGATTCATCTTCCGAAACGTTCCCAATCCGGTGGGCGTGAAGGACCTGATCATGAAACTTGCCGACCGCGATCGGCGGATCGCCGAGTTCGGAAACATTTCCGTTCCTCCGAAATCACCAGCCACGGGAGCTTGATTTCGTCGCTATGAAGCGCTATGCTGGGTTGTCAGTTGTCAGTTGTCATCATATATGTCCGGACACTCCCATTGGCACGGCATCCGCCACAAGAAGGCGCTTACGGACGCGAAGCGCGCGTCCGTTTTCACGAAACTCGGAAACATGGTCACGATCGCGGCTCGCCACGGCGGCGACCCATCGATGAATTTCCGACTCCGTCTCGCCGTCGATCAGGCACGTGCCGCGAACATGCCGAAGGATCGGATCGAAAAGGCCATACAGCGCGGAACGGGCGAACTCAAGGATGGCGCTGTTTTCGAGGAACTCGTATACGAGGCCTACGGACCCGGACAGGTCGCTCTTCTTATCGGAACGGCCACTGATAACCGCAATCGGACCTTCGGCGAGATCCGGACGATTCTCACCAAGAACAACGGGAAAATCGTCCCGGAAGGATCCGTCTCCTATCTCTTCAGACCCGTCGGCGAGATCGGCTTATCCGTCGCCGGGCGGGATCGCGAAAAATCGGAACTCGCCGCGATTGAAGCTGGAGCCGAAGACGTCGCAGCCGAGGATGATACGCTGTTCGTTTATACGAAGCCGGAAGATCTCCAGGATGTGAAAGACCGGCTGGAGCGGGATTCGTATACGGTAACGTCGGCTTCCCTTTCGTTTCTTCCCTCGCGGCAAACATCGATCGATGCCGGGGATAGCGAACTCCTCGAACGGCTCCTCGAGGCGCTCGAGGAGCATCAGGACGTCCAGAACGTGTGGGACAATCTTAGCTGACGAACAATCGACAATCGACAACCTGCGACGAGTCCCTCTTTCTTTCGTTGTAAGTTGTTGGTTGTGGATTGTGAGTTGTGAAACGATGAAAATCATCGGCATCGATCCCGGAACGGCGACGATCGGCTGGGGCGTCATCGAGGTACACGGCGGAAATCCCATATCCGTCGCTTACGGACATATCTCGACAAATAAGGGACTCGACCCGTCCGACCGTCTCTTGACGCTCGCGGACGAACTTGATGCTATTCTCAGACTGTATATGCCGGAGGAGGCCTCGGTAGAAGAACTGTTTTTCTCGACCAACGTAAAAACGGCTATCGCCGTAGCTCAGGCACGCGGCGTCATCCTCTTGACATTGAAGCGTTTCGGTGTTAATATCTCCGGTTATACTCCGAACCAAGTGAAGCAATCGGTCACGGGATATGGCGCCGCGGACAAACGACAGGTTCAGATGATGACAAAGAACATTCTCCACCTTTCCGACGTTCCTAAGCCGGATGACACAGCGGACGCTCTCGCGATCGCCGTGTGCCACTCATTTTCCCGAAAGACCCGCCTCATTCTCGGAAACCGTTAGCCGCCGCTTTGTCGAAAACCTATGGAATACAGCCCGATAACCCAGTTCATCGTGGATCAGAACGTGCCCGCTCAGACCATGGCACTTCTCTTGCTCCTTCCGGTCATCGCCACTCTCGCATCATTTTTTCGCCAAGTCGTCGGCATCAAGGCGTTCGGCATCTATACGCCCTCCATCATCACGTTCGCCCTGCTTGCGTTCGACCCGAACGGACTGAAGTACGGTATCGCGATCTTCATAAGCGTCATCTTCATCGGCATGGTGACCCGATACGTCCTTCGACGGTTCCGCCTGCTCTACCTGCCCCGCGTCGCGATCACCCTCTCCGTGATCTCATTTTGTATGCTCGGCATCCTCATTGTCGGAGGCTCACTCAACCGGACGGGACTCGCGGGCGTCTCCATCTTCCCGCTGCTTATCATGATTACCATCACGGAGAAGTTCGTCGCGGTCCAACTCGAGAAGGGAACGCGCGCCGCACTGGTCCTCGCGGTGGAAACGCTCGCGATCTCGCTCGTCGGCTACGCGCTCATTTCATGGCCGGCATTCGTCTTCTTCATCCTTGCCTATCCATGGACGGTACTCTTCACGATCCCACTCAACGTCCTCCTGGGAAAATGGACCGGTCTCCGACTGACCGAATACGCCCGATTCCTGAAAGTCTTGAGACAGAAGTAGCCGTATGTTCGAACTGCTCAGGAACAGTCGCGAGGTCCTCGGCATGAATGCCCGGAACCTCGACTATATCCGTCCGCTCAACCGACGTCGCAGCCGGGAGTTTGCCGACAACAAACTTCTCTCGAAACGTCACCTCCGCAAGAACGGGCTCCCCGTCCCCGGGCTTGTCGCCCGCATCCGGTCGCATGCCGAACTCGATGTCTTCGACTGGGAGACCCTCCCGGGCAGTTTCGCACTCAAGCCGAACCGGGGCTTCGGCGGCGAGGGCATCCTTATCGTCTATGGTCGCAAACGGGGTCGCACCGACGCGTGGGTCAAGGCAAACGGCTCGCTCGTGACGGTCGAGGATCTCAAGACGCATATCCGCAACATTCTCGACGGGTCATTTTCCCTCACGAACACGCCGGATATCGCCTTCTTTGAAGAACGACTCAAGCTCCTGAAGCTCTTCAAGCCGTACGCATACCGCGGCATCCCCGACATCCGCGTCATCGTCTATAACCGCGTCCCGGTCATGGCGATGCTCCGACTGCCGACGCGCGAGTCCGACGGCAAGGCGAACCTGCAACAGGGCGCCATCGGCATCGGCATCGACCTTGCTACCGGCACGACCACGACCGCGGTCGTCGGCAAGTCGCACATCATCGAATACGTCCCCAAGACACGCCTCGCGCTCTCCGGTATCCGCATCCCCTACTGGAACGAGATTCTCCGCATCGCCGTCGAGTCGCAGACCGTTTCGGGCCTCGGTTTTCTCGGCGCGGACATCGCGATCGATCGCGATCGCGGGCCCGTTCTCCTCGAACTCAACGCTCGCCCCGGCCTTTCCATACAGATTGCCAACCTCGCCGGACTCAAGGGCCGCCTCGACCGCGTGAAGGGCCTCAAGGTCAAGACGACCGAGCGCGGCATCCTCCTCGGAAAGAACCTCTTCGGAGGCGAGATCGAGGAGGAGATCGAGGAACTCTCCGGCAAGCGCGTCATCGGCGCCGTCGAGAAGGTGAAGCTCATCGGCAAGGACGGAAAGGAGGTCGTCGTCGAAGCGAAGATCGATACCGGCGCCGACTCGACCTCGATCGACACCGACCTCGCCCGCGAGCTCGGCTTCGGCGACGTGATCGACTTCTTTGATTCCCTTCGAAGCGCGTCCGCGCGGACGGATGAGGAGGCGTTCATCGTCCAGGAATCGCTCAGGAAGGAGTATCTCGGAAAACATGAGGATCTGAAGGACATCGTCTTCGTATCGTCCTCGAACGGGATCAGTTTCAGACCGAAAGTGCGTTGCCAACTGATACTCGATTCGATCGAACTCAATCCGAAAATGACGATCGCCAGACGGTCCCATCTCCAATATCCCGTGATCATCGGCCGGAACAGCCTGAAGCGGTTCCTTATCGACGTCAACAAATGATCCGGGCTGACAGCCGCGTATCACCATATTCCCTTAAGCAGACTCCTATGAAATCAATGGTCATCATCTACGATTCCGACGACTGGGAAAACGACACCCCGTTGTCAGGATCTCCGGAAACCAGGGCATCGTTCGAAGAATTCTACCTGTTTGCCGCGACGAAGGGATGGACCGTCTATCGGGCGAGCACGAAATGGTTCGACCGGACGCGTTTTCTTTTCAGTAAGGGTTGGACCTTTTCCGAATCGGGCTGGGAGAAGGTAAGGACCCCGATCGTTCCGGATGCCATATTCGACAAGGTGGCCGGGAGGCGGGATTACTCCCTTTTTGAAATGAAGATGGAGATATCGGGAAGGATTCCGGTCATCAATTCTCCCTTGTTTCGAACCGTCTTTGACAACAAACTTTCGCAGTACCTCGCGTTCCGCGAATTCATGCCTACCTCGTTTCTGGCCGAGAATACGGCCCAGTTCGCGAGAGCCCTCAAAGAAATCCCTTCTGAAAAAGTGGTCGCGAAGGAAATCTACGGATCCGGAGGAAAGGAAGTCGCTATCGAACCGAAGTCGGTATTCGAGAACGAACTGTCGCTCTCCTTTCCGGTACTCGTGCAGGAATTCGTTCCGACGGGCGGTATTCCTGATTTCTCCGAGAAAGGCGAGGTCGCGGATCTCCGACTCGTCTATATCGGGGATTCCCTTGTTTACGCCCTCTCCCGTGTAGCGGAACCGGGGTCCCTCTTTACGAATTTTCATCGCGGTGCCACCGCAAAGATCGTCCCATCCGAAAAGATCCCCGACGACTGCATCACGATGGCGGAGCAGATCCGAAAAAAGACCGGGTTGTTCGATCGGACGAATTACTCGCTTGATTTCATGTTCGATCTGGACGGGAAGCCGTTTTTTATCGAAATGAACACGACCCCGGGATTCGACCTGCTCCGACTCATCGGAACGAAGGAGCTAAAAGAGCACTATTTCGACTTATTCCTCGCCCTCTTTGAATAGGCATATGAAAATCGCCCAGATCGCACCCTCGTTCGGGCTGCCCGGAGGTCCGGAAATCGTCTGCTCCCACTTAACCGAGGCTCTTGTCGAAAGTGGCGCCGACGTGACACTTTTCGCTCCGGGCGATTGGAAGACATCCGCGAAACATGTCGTCACCATTCCGGAAAGCCTTTGGAACATGTCTGAGTTCAGGCAGCAGACCGAGATTGAACGACGGAACCTCAATCTTGAGAACCTCTTCCGAATCGTCCGAGACCGTGATGCTTTCGATATCATCCACATCCATTCTCAGCGATATGCGGCCTCAGTATGCGCGACCGTCGGAAAGCCGTGCGTCGTGACCCTTCATAACAAGATCGCCGCCCGAGATTTTCGGCAATTGCAAGGCGTCGGCGCGGTTCCCGTCGCCATCTCCGGCGGAAGGGCACGCGGTCTCGATTCGGTCGGGATTCCGGTCATCCGGAACGGAATTCCGATCAGCGGCATCAAACCTTCGTTTGCGAACGGGGACGGTCTCATCTGCATCGGTCGGATCACCGAACCGAAAGGGATACACACCGCGATCGATATCGCCAGAGCAGCGGGAAAACGGCTCCATATTTACGGACGTGTCGGAAATGCGCCCGGACGTCTGGATTATTTTGAGAAACGCATCCTGCCTCACATCGGCGATGACATCCTTTTTCACGAGCAGGTGCAGCAAGACGAGCTTCTTGATGCCATACGAAACGCGGAAGCGCTTCTTTCACCGATTGTCGGCGGATTGCTGACCGTTCCGCTCGTGGTCATGGAAGCACTCGCTTGCGGGACTCCCGTCATCGGAACCAGCATCAATGACCCCGCTCTTTTCAGGGACGCCGGAAGAATCGGCGTGTATTCGGACGACTACGACGAACTTGTGGCTGCCGCCCGAAACACCTCGGTATTCGATCGAACCGATTGCCGGATGTTTGCTGAACGGAATTTTGACAGCCGACTCATGGCGGAAAAGTACCTCGAATTGTACGCGGACGTACTCGGACAAACTCAGGAGAACGCCTGATACGTCCCCCGTATACACCCTTCTCTTCCGCGAAAACCGAAAAATCCACCCGCCAACGTTAAGCGTATGATCGAAGCATCGGGACAAGTACGCGGTACCGGCGCATCGGACGAGTATTGGTTCGACCGTTTCAAGACGATCGGAATCTTTCAGGCATACGAGTATTTCAACGACGATCCAGCCTCCTTCGAGAGACAAAGACACGCTTTTTTTTCCGATTCGTCCCGTAATCCGGAATTCGGTTATCCGCTCTTATCGGACGATCTCATAGAGGTCAACGAGCGAAGCCTCTTGGCACTCAGAGATGAACTTCTGGAAAAGGAAAAGGACGTCGTGATTCGAAACGCCTATCTGTGGCGCATCGAAGAGAAGATCGCCGAAGCAGGACTGCTGCGAGCCGCGGCTCATGGAGACATGTTGAATTTCAGGGAATGCTCCGAATCGGTATATGGCGCACCGAACGTGGAGATTTTCTCTCATACGATCCATGAGATCCGTGATCGGTTTGAATCGGCGAGGCTGACTGCCGGTGAGACGTTGCGTGGACATATCGACGATTTTCTTTCGGCTTTTCCCGAGTCCGAGGCCCATGTAGACGTATCACTCCCGGACGAAGCTCTCCGCGCCGAGGTGTTTCAAAAGATACGGCGTGAGTTCGGACGCATCGCCGATATGACGACTTCGGAAACGGAAAAGGTCGGCTCGGACGGCATCAAAACGGCATTCGGAAAGGCGCTGGAAAAACTCGGGATAACGGACTGGACCATATCCCTCGAGACGACCGGAAACCCGCTTATCCGGACGGATCAGGTACGTAAATCCATCATCATACCCGCCGATCGGATAGTGACCGTATCCGAACTGAGCCGACTCCTGATCCATGAAATCGCGACACATGCCGAGCGGAGATCGAACGGTGAACGGACACGGTTCCTGCTCCTAAGCCTCGGACTCGATCATTATGAGGTCGGTGAGGAAGGGATAGCCGCGGTGCGGGAACAGGCGTTCAAGACTGATACTGACACCTTTTCGTTCTCCGGACTTGAGGGTTATTTTTCAATCGGCCTCGCGTACGGCGTGTCGGACGGTATACGACGGGATTTCCGAGACGTCTTCTCCGTCATGAAACGGTATTACCGCATCATAAACCTCTCCAAAGGGATGTCGCCGACAGACGCGGAACAGCACGCGAACGAGAGCGCTTGGACACGTTGTTTCCTTACGTTCCGGGGTACCGACTGCAAGACGATGGGCGTCTGTTTTACGAAGGATATCATCTATCGGAAAGGAAATATCGCCATATGGGACTCACTCAGGGAACAGAGCGGGTCGATGGATCTCTGGAATGTCGGAAAATATGACCCCTCAAATGATCGTCATCGTTGGCTCCTAGAACGATTACGGATTTCACGGCTGCCTTAGCGCCATTGAATTCAACTGACATTTGTGGTAAAATCAGCCAACAAGGCTGATTTTTCGCTTATGAAAAGACTTTTTTCACGATTCAAGCCATCCAAGGATGGGTGGAGGCGCCTCTCTGAGGTCCGGGAGAAGAAATGGTTCAAGGTGTTCGGAAAAATCGCCCTCTGGGGGTTCGCTTTGGCAGCCGTCGCCGTCATAGCGCTGTTCGCCTGGGTCGCCAAAGATCTCCCGAGCCCCGGAAAGGTGAATTCCCGCGTGATTCCCGAGTCAACGAAAATATACGACCGGACCGGGCAACATCTTCTTTATGACGTCCACGGGGAAGAAAAACGCACCATCATTCCTGTCTCCGACATACCGAAAAACGTCCAAGCCGCGACGATAGTCCTGGAAGACCAGGATTTCTATTCTCATCACGGGATCAAGCTTTCATCCATATTGCGTGCGGTATTCAAGGACGTCGTAAAGGGTGGTGCCGCCCAGGGCGGGTCGACGATCACGCAGCAGTTCGTAAAAAATTCACTTCTCACGAATGAAAAGACAATCATCAGGAAAGTGAAAGAGGTCATCCTCTCCATCGAGATCGAGCAAAAATTCAGCAAGGATGAGATTCTCGGCATGTATCTCAATGAGATCCCCTACGGCTCGAACGCCTACGGAATCGAAGCGGCAGCACAGACATTCTTCGGGAAAACAGCGAAGGATCTCAGCCTCGATGAGGCGGCGATACTCGCATCATTGCCGAATGCGCCCACCTATTACTCGCCGTACGGTTCCCACACGGCCGCGCTGATTTCCCGAAAGGACCGGGCTCTCCAGCAGATGTCGAAAATCGGCTATATCACGCAAGAGCAGGCCGATTCCGCGATTTCCGAAAAGACCCTCGACAAGGTCCAGACCCAGAAGGACATCATCGCCGCACCTCACTTCGTCATGTACGTGAAGGATTATCTGTCGCAGAAATACGGCGAGAGCGGAATAGAGTCGATGGGACTCAAGGTATACACGACGCTCGACTGGGACCTTCAGGACCAGGCACAACAGATTGTCCGCGATCAGGCGCTTATAAACGAAAAGAAGTCGAGAGCGGAAAATGCGGCGCTGGTGGCTATGGATCCGAAAACCGGACAGATCCTTTCCATGGTCGGATCCCGTGATTACTTCGATAAATCGATCGATGGACAAGTGAATGTCTCGATAAGCGAGCGTCAGCCAGGTTCTTCCTTCAAGCCATACGTCTACCTGGATGCCTTCACCAAGGGGTATAGCCCGGAAACGATACTTTACGATACCGAAACGAACTTCAGCACCGATAACGGGACCGAGTATACCCCTCAGAATTACGACGGTGAATTCCGCGGACCCATGCCGATGAAAGAGACCCTCGCGCAATCACTCAATATCCCGGCCGTAAAGACCTTGTATCTGGTTGGCGCCAAGGATGCCATCACTTTCGCGAAAAGCCTCGGGATAACAAGCCTTAACGCGCCTGACCGGTATGGTCTCTCTCTTGTGCTCGGCGGAGGAGAGATCACCCTTCTTGATCACGTCAACGCCTATTCGACGCTCGCGACGGGCGGCGTACGCCGAGATAAGACCGCCATTCTCCGTATCGAAGACTCAAAGGGAAACATCCTTGAACAATTCCAAGATACCGCCGGAACCCGGGTCGTCGACGAAAAATATGTCGCGATGCTCGACTACATCATGTCGACGAATGATTTCCGCGCGCCGGTTTTCGGCACGAACAATCCTCTCCGGTTCGATGACCGACCGGTGGCGGCAAAAACCGGAACAACGAACGAATTCCGCGACGGATGGACGGTCGGTTTCACGCCGCAGATGGCGGTCGGCGTATGGGCCGGTAATAACGACAACAGTTCGATGGCAAACGGGTCCGACGGAATCGTCGTCGCGGCGCCGATATTCCGGAAATTCATGGATTTCGCAATGAAAAACCGTGAGATCGAGAAGTTTCCCGAATACGATTCGGGCAAATACATCGACGATAACAAGGACCAGGAGTGGACAAAAAAACCCCTTATAAACGGTCAAATCGATAAAGAAGAAGATGTGAAGGTATGCGAGATTCCCGGAAAAAGTAACCGGTACTGTCTTGCAAACAGATACTGTCCGGATAGTGAATCTGAGAAAAAGACCTTTATCGACGTTCATGATATTCTCGCGTACGTCGACCGGACCGATCCCCTTGGATCGATTCCGGATCACCCGGAGGATGATTCCCAATTCACATCCTGGGAGAATGGAGTGAAGGCTTGGTATAAGAATAATAAAGAAAAAGGCAAAGTAACGGCAGATACCCCGACGGATGACTGCAAGGAAAGCGATTTCACGAAATTCAGGCCGAGCGTGTCCCTCTCGGCTCCCGGAAACGCCGGACAAAGTCTCATGATAGACGTGAAAACAGACGCCCCTTACGGCGTGGATACCCTTACGATTTCCGTCGATGGAAACACGATCACTTCGACGAGCGATTCATCCGCTTCCGTGAATTATTCCGTTCCAAGCTCAAAGAATGGATCATCGATCAAGATCGACGCGACCGTGAAAGATAAGAACGGAAACACATCAAACGATGAGAAGTCCGTCTCGATCAGTTGGGTCTGATTATCGGAAGAATGAACTCTTCGCGACAAGAGAGTCACCCGTTAAACGGTGACTCTCTTGTCACTCCGCCGTTTTCACATCCGTCACCCCCTCATATCCGAGTTCGAGATTGATACGACTGCAAAGCGTATCTCGCGTCATCCATAATTCGTTCGCCCATAAGGCATTCCGACACGAGAGAAACAGTTTTCCTGACCGGAAGTATCGAGGGGTGACGTTCTCACTCCCTCTGACCCCGTACAATTCCTTTATCACCTTTTCAGTCAGAAAAAATACCGTCTTTTCATCAGCGATTACCGGCTTCGTCTTTCTTGTGGAGGATGATTCGGTCTTCCACGTCATCATATCGCTGATACGCTTCATATAACGCTCTTTATCCGATTATTTCCGTATCGGCATCGCGATGTAGAGATAGTCCATATCAGTCTTCCCATCGTCCGATATCATCCGGAGACCGGCTGGAGTCGATGGGGAATTCAGGAGAAACAGTATGGAATCAGTCGAAAGAGCATTAAGTCCGTCTATAACGTATCTTGGATTAAAAAGGATCCGCATCGGTTCCGTGCCGATCATCTCTCCATGAATGACCGTTTCATTCTCACCAACCTCGGAAGAACGGGCTGCGATCCGGACCTCCCCCTTATCCGGGAACACGGAAAGAAGCATTTCGCCACTCATCTGTGATACGAACACACCCGCCATACGCACCGCACGAAGGAATTCTTCGCGCGACAAACAAATGGAATACGAGAATTCTTTTGGAAGAATCTGCTTGTAATCGGGATATTTCCCGTTAATAATACGTGAAACGACTGAAACGCCATCGATATCGAAAAAGACCTGATTCTCCTCGAATGTGAATAGGATTTCCTTCGTATCCGGGGAAATGATGCGGGACAACTCCTGCATCGTTATATTAGGAAGAATGAGTGAGGGATTTTGTTCTCGGAACGTATCATAGCCGGAATCCGTCGTTTCACGCGACAGCGCGATATGTTGTTCAGCGAGTCGGAAACTGTCAGTCGCCGCCATGCAAAATTCCCGCTCCAGAAAGAATATATTGATACCGGTCAGCTCGATACGGCTCTCATTCGCCGAAACGCACGGCAGAATGCGCTGAAGCGCGGATTTAAAGGGTTGGGCGGGCAGAATGAACGATACTTCTCCCACCCGCTCCGGTATGATCGGAAAATCCTTCGGATCCAATCCTCTGACCTGCATCGTATATCCCCCGCTTTCAAGGGACATCACACGGTCATGAATATCGATCGAAACCACCTCGCCTGCCGGAAGATTGCCAACGAAATTCGAGACAATCCTCACTGGGACCGCGATTTCACCGGTACCTTCTATTTTTGCGTTCACGAATGCCGTTACCCCTATCTCAAGATTCGTCGATGACAGTTTCAATCTTCCGTTCTCGACCCGTAGCAGGAAGTTGCTTAAGATGGGAAGCGTCGTCTGTTTACCGGTTGCCCGCTCAAGGAAGGATAGGGCTCGGGTAAGATTCTCTTGCGTGCAGATCGCTTTCATATGGTTCGGATACTAATGGACGTTTTTAGGATTCCGTATAGTATGTAT
>DATMYW010000003.1:0-15348 GCA_035560715.1 Candidatus Fimivivens sp.
GGATTTATATAGTGTGTATAATACACTTAGTAAGTTCACAGGAAGGACCGGGGAAAGCGGACCGTAGAAACGGTCGGACGACAACCGACGGGACTCATACTCGTTCCCGGCATCGCTGCCATGCCGTCCGTTCCCGGAGATCTCCCCCGACGCATCGGCGTCGGTCTCCGTTCCCTACTTAGTGTTCTTACAACACAATCGATCCTTTACAACATTTATCCGAAAAGGAGACTCCCATGAAACGACTCGCCGTCATCATCGGCCGCTTCCAAGTCGCCGAACTCCATGCCGGACACCGGCACCTTATCGAAACGGCGCAAAGAGACGCCGACTCGGTGCTCATCCTGCTCGGAAGCACCCAAGCGCTTCCTTCCGCACGGAATCCGCTCCCCGTTCACATCAGGAAGGCGATGCTTCAAATCGGGTTTCCCGACATCTTCATCGAGGAACTCCTTGATCATCCGTCGGACCGCGTCTGGTCGGACGGCATCGACCGGCTGGTCGCAAAACGGTTTCCCGACCATGTCGCCAGCCTGTACGGATCCCGCGACAGCTTCATTCCCTCGTACACCGGGAAACTCAGCTGCGTTCTTGTCCCGCCGGCCGACGCGCCGTCGGGCACAGACCTTCGCAACGGAGTGGGAGCATCCCGCAACGGAAACGCCGACTTCCGAGCCGGCCTGATTCACGCACAGTCGCTTCGACCGGCACTCTCATATCAGGCGGTGGATATCGCGGTCATCCGGCACCACTCTCAGGAGGTACTCCTCGGGAAAAAACATATCGACGGCGGGAAACTCCGGTTCATCGGAGGGTTTGCGGACCCATCGGACCGTTCGCTCGAGTCGGCCGCCCTGCGCGAGCTTCATGAGGAAGCCGGGCGGGTGGACTGCCACCAGATCGACTATCTCGGTTCGTTCCGCATTCCGGATTACCGGTACCGCGGGGAGGCGGACCAGATCATGACCGCGCTGTTCGCCGGATATCATCTTTCCGGCCTCGCGAAGGCCGGAGACGACCTCGACGAGGTCGTCTGGGTCGGCATCGACGACATCGTGTCGTGCATCGTCCAAAACCACATGCCGCTCGCCCTGCGGCTCATCAGTTTCATCAACCGAAAGGATCAAAAAGGAGCCAAATCATGAACAACGATCAAAACATCATCCTTCTGACCGATAGCTACAAGCCATCACACTGGAAGCAATATCCCAAAGGGACCACGAACATCTACGGGTTCCTCGAAAGTCGCGGCGGCGCATTTCCGGAAATCCTTTTCTTCGGTCTCCAGTATCTCCTGAAGAGATACCTCACCGGTCCGGTCGTATCCGACGAGAATATCAGGAATGCCCGCGAGATCTTCGCGGCCCACTTCGGAAACGACATAATCTTCAACGAAGCGGGGTGGAAAAGGATCCTGAAGCGTCACGGAGGACATCTGCCGATCAGGATCAAGGCAGTGCCCGAAGGAACAGCCGTTCCGAACTCAAACGTGCTCATGACCGTCGAAAGCACCGATTCGGAACTGGCCTGGCTTCCAAACTATCTGGACCCTCTGCTGACGCAGCTCTGGTATCCGAGTACCGTAGCGACCCAAAGCATGGCGATGAAGAACGTCATTCTCGAATATCTCGAGGAAACCGGCGACCCCGCTTTGATCGACTTCAAACTCCATGACTTCGGTTTCCGGGGCTCGACCAGCCCGGAATCGGCCGCTATCGGCGGTGCCGCCCACCTGGTGAACTTCAAGGGAAGCGACAATCTTCCCGCAATCCTCATGCTACGTCGGCTCTATGCCGAACCGATGGCCGGGTTCTCCATCCCGGCAGCGGAACACAGCACGATAACGGCCTGGGGCAGGCACCATGAGGTGGACGCATTCCGAAACATGCTTGAAGAGTTCCCCGAAGGCCTCGTCGCGGTCGTCTCCGACAGCTACGATATCTTCAAGGCATGCCGTGAACTCTGGGGCGGTGAACTCAGGGAAAAGGTCCTTCAAAGAAACGGCACGCTTGTCGTACGACCCGATAGCGGAGATCCTGCCACAGTCGTCGTCAAGGTGTTGGATATCCTTGGAAAGGCCTTCGGCACGGAAACGAACGACAAAGGCTACAAGGTGCTCGACCCGCACGTCCGTGTCATTCAAGGAGACGGCATCGACCGTCATTCGCTCCCCGTCATCCTGTCACACATGAAAAGCAACGGCTGGTCGGCCGACAACGTCGCGTTCGGCTCCGGCGGCGGACTCCTTCAGAAGGTGAACCGCGATACGAACCGCTTCGCATTCAAGTGTTCGGCGGCCAAGATCGACGGTGCTTGGAAGGATGACATCATGAAAGATCCGATCACCGACCCGGGTAAGAAATCCAAGTCGGGCAGGATGAAACTCATCCGTGAGAACGGCATATTCAGGACCGTATCGGATACCGCACCCGGCGAAGATCAGCTCGTCACGGTATTCGAGGACGGCCGCATCCTCAAGGAATGGTCGCTCGCGGAAATCCGTAAAAAAACGAATGCCTGACGTATCAGGAGACAACCTTACAAGCGTTCCGAAAACCATCGGAACGCTTCTTTATGGGCCGTTTTGGATCACACCTTTCGGAGCGGCGCCGTGCCGAGCATAAGTTTTTTCACGCCGGATTTGCGAAAGGCGATCGTGGCGATCGTACCGGAAACCGAAATCACGACACCGCCCCCGAAATCCGGATGCTCGACACTGTCACCCGGCCGAAGATCGGTTTCTTTGGCCTGTTTCGTTTTGTTCGACGAATGCTTGGATGCCGGTATGTCCGTATTTTTCGGAATATCGAATGAATGTTTCTTCGCGCCGGAACGTTTCGCGAACAGCGCGGAATTACCGTACCGGGAACGTTTCGGTCGCGACATCGCGGACAGGAAAGACGAGCCCTCATCGACGATCGTCTCTTCGACCAGATGCGTCGGGATCTCGGACACGAACCGCGACGGCGGATTGACGCTCGTGGACCCGAACAGCATGCGCGTCTCTGCAGACAACAGGTAGAGCTTTTCCTTCGCACGCGTGAGACCGACATACATAAGTCGACGCTCTTCCTCGAGGTCTTCCTCGGAAAACGCACTCCGGGAATGCGGGAACACGCCCTCCTCGAGTCCGACCAGAAAGACGATCGGGAACTCGAGTCCCTTGGAACTATGCAGTGTCATGAGGTGCACCGAGTCGGCCGTTCCGTCGATCGAATCGGTATCGGAAGAAAGTGCGACGTCTTCGAGGAACGAGAGGAGTGCCTCCTGCAGGGGGCGGTCGTCGAATTTCTTGGCGACACCGAACAGTTCCCGAACGTTCTGTTCGCGGTCCTCACCCTCGGCGGTTCCGTCACGCAGTGACGCGAGATACCCCGAGTCCGTCGCCAGGCTCACGATAAGGCTTGAGAACGTCATGTCCGCCCCCTCTTTTTCCGTCTCTCCGCGAAGCGTCGTGAGAAACGACGCGAAGTTCCGGATGATCAGTATTTTCTTCTCTGGTATGCCACTTTCCGCAGCCGTAAGCGATTCAGCGGCTTTCAGGGGATCCTCTCCGCGCGACTCCGCAAACGCCGACCATTTACCAAGCGTCACGTCTCCGATGGTCCGCTTCGGCTCATTGATGACCCGTTCGAGTGCAAGCCGATCATGGGGATTCATCAGAAGTCTCGCATACGCGATGACGTCCTTCAC
Source organism: Candidatus Fimivivens sp. (assembly GCA_035560715.1). Classification (GTDB taxonomy): domain Bacteria; phylum Patescibacteriota; class Minisyncoccia; order Moranbacterales; family UBA1568; genus JAAXTX01. The sequence continues at coordinate 3,694 of DATMYW010000003.1, forward strand.
TTCCTTACGCTGATAGAATTTGAGGCCGCCCACGATCCGATACCGTATCGAATAACGGAGAAACGCCTCCTCGAGCACCCGGGATTGTGCGTTCGTGCGATAGAGAACGGCGAAATCGCCGAATCGACGGCCGTCTTTCACCTTCGAAGCCACGTTCCGCGCGACGAACTCCGCCTCTTCCGCCTCGTCCCGAAGTGTCCGCGCGGTAATAAGCTCCCCTTCTTTCGATTCGGTCCACAGCTTCTTTTCTCGCTGACTTCGATTCTTCGCAATAACGCTTCCGGCCGCGTCGAGAATGATCTGTGTCGAACGGTAGTTGCGCTCGAGCATGATGACTTCGGCCTCCGGATAGTCCCGTTCGAACTCGAGGATGTTACGGATATCCGCCTGCCGCCACCGATAGATGGACTGATAATCGTCGCCGATCACGAACAGGTTGCGCCGCTTCATCGCGAGCAATCGGATCAGCTCGTACTGCAAGGGATTCGTATCCTGATATTCGTCGACAAGGATATATCGGAACAGGTTCTGATACCGCTCGAGCGTTTCGGGCGACGTGCGGAACAGCTTCACGACGAGCCGAAGCAGATCGTCGAAATCGAGGCTCTGCGTCTTGCGCAGTTCCTCCTGATACCGTCGGAACACCTTGGCGACCAGCTCCTCATAGTAGCCCGTCGCTCGGGACGCATAGCTCTCGTCGTCGAGCGAATCGCTCTTGGCACGCGATATCGCCTCGAGCACGGAACGCGGCTTCACCTGATCCGCGTCGATCTCAAGTTCCCGCATCGCTGTCCGCACGATACCGATCTGATCGTCCGCATCGAGGATATTGAATCGCGGGTCTATTCCGAGCGTTCCTATGTCGTTTCGCAGTATCTTCGCCGAAATCGCATGAAAGGTCCCGATATGCGGAAACCCGCGGAACGCGACCGGCGCACGGCTCTCATCGGCGGCGCCAGCCAGAAGACTCTCGATACGGTCCCGCATCTCCCCGGCAGCCTTGTTCGTGAACGTGACCGCCAGGATATTCCCCGGCACGACCTTTTTTTCCGCGATCAGATAGGCGATACGGTGCGTAAGCGTCTTCGTTTTTCCCGATCCCGCCCCGGCCAGTATCAAAACCGGCCCCTCCGTCTTGAGAACGGCTTTTTTCTGCTCCGGATTCAATCCCTTCTCCCAGAACTCCATAGTATTTTCAGCGTATTTCCACGCTTACGATCCTCCCCAGTGTAGCATGCCGCGGTCGGCCCTGAAACAAAAAATTAAAGGCTCCTCGTTGGGAGCCTTTCCCGGGATACCGGGATAGATCAGCCGTTTGCCAGAATGACATTCAGACATTTCGCGAGGATACCGGCCTCGATTCCCCTGACCGATTGGATCACGCCGATCTCAGATATCCCTCGACCGTCGCTCATCGCTTCAAAGTCATTCAAGAGCGCGATCGACGAGGCTTCGACGACGTCCGCCCACAAATTCAGCGAGATATAGAAGAACGTGGAAATGGCCGCCACGTTCCGTTCGAATCGCGGAAACCGCATTTGGAAATAGAGAGCGACCAGTTTCCACAGATCCTTCCGCCGTTCCGGATGCCGGATATAGAAGACCCTTTCGTCCGCGGCGTCCAAGGCATCCTCCGGAAACATGAGCCTCGCGACCGTCTCTTCATCGAACCGGACCAGCTTTCCCGCGATCGGGTACACGTACGTCTGGGCGGACCGGGCATATTCACGCAGCAACGCCTGACTTCCGGAAGGATAAAACTGCTTATCCAGACCGCAAATCAGCTTTCTCATTCCGTCCGCATGACTGAGCTGTTCTCCGAAAGGAAGGTACGGAAGTAATTGACGTGCCGTAACCGTGGCAGGGAGCCCGGAAAATCCCAAAACACCCCTTTCTTCGCCGTCATCCCCTTCCGCATATGCCGGCATGGTCCGGACACTGACCGAATCGAGAAGTTCTTCATCGAACAGACCCCGTAATTCATCTTCTTCTGATGACAACATCGGACACCTCCTTGTCGGTTTTTTATGCTGAAAAAGAACCGGTCACATTACGAACCCCACTATTTCAAAAGCCGACACCGGAGTCAAGGGCAGCGAAGTAGCGACACCAGAAAATGAACTCGCGCGGCTTACCGCGATCTCTTACGAACGATGAAGCCTGAACCGACTGACAACGCGTATCGACGGCAAGCGGCGAAGCATTCACCCAAGAAAAAAAATGAAAGGCTCCTCGTCGGAAGCCTTTCTGGTAGTGTGATACTACGAACAGCAGGATATGAACGCGCCGACTAAAGCCTCGGCTTCGAGTGCTTTCACGGTCCGGATAACCCTTCCGAGATTCCCTTTTCGCATGAAGTCGATCGACTCATCCTCCATGAGTGAAAGCGAGATTTCCTTTACGGCTTCAAGATATCCGCAATGGGAAAAATAGAAGATCGAAGCGACGGCGTGCTTTCCTTTCGGATAACTCATGAAACGCGATCGAAAATATCGGTCCACATGCCCCCAGAGTCGGAACGAATTCTCCGGACATCTGACGGAATAGCCGCTCTCTTCGAAACCCACCGAAAGCTCAGGTATCATGATCCACCCCATCGCTTCCTCATCGTGAGCAAATCTCCGTCTCAGGAGAGGAAGGACGTGCGATTTTATAAGCATCCTTCCGTACTCGATGACGAACCTGTCGGCGCCATCGGACCCGAACAGAATCCAACCGATCTCCTCCACCAACCTTTGCATCGACTGCGCGTGCTTAAGTCCGCTTCCGCCGGGTATAAGAGAGATCAGCTTTTCGATATCTATTGATCGCTCCCGTAGCGCGATCTCCATCCACAGATAAAACGCGACCGATTCCGCAGGATGAAGCTGGCGGGTTTTCCGCATTTTTTTCGTATTCTTCAAACGTCTTGATGACTCCATTTTCCCCTCCTTCCGGGTTTTGTGACACGTACTTAAAGGACATGAGAACTACTCGAATTCTTTCACGAATAACCGCATCTTGGCAAACATTGCCGGGATTAGTGTTATAATTGACCTGTCCGGCGGATCCGCCGTCCGGATCTGTGAACCACCCTATGAACGCCCTCCGTCCGTATCTCGTCTTCCTGGTGCCCGTCGCGGTCGGGCTCGGGACGCAGATGGTCAAGTTCGTTATTTTTACCGTCAAGCACGGATGGAAACCGGAGTACATGTTCACGCACGGCCATATGCCGAGCGCCCACACGGCATTCGCCGTCTCGCTCGCCACGAGCGTCGGCTGGTACGAAGGGGTCGGCTCCGGCTCGTTCGCGGTCGCGGCCGCGCTCGCCTTCGTCCTCGTCGACGACGCCGCCCGTATCCGCATGTACCTCGGCGACCAGGGGCGCTACCTGAACATGCTCGTCGAGCAGCTCAATATCGACGAGAGCAAGTTCCCCCGACTCAAGGAGCGCGTCGGCCACCGCGTAAGCGAAGTCATCGTCGGTGCCCTTATCGGTTTCTTCGTGACCGTCCTCCTCGCGGGAATCCTCTAACCGTACGACTGCATTCTTCGACCCGGAGAGACGCCCTGCCGGGGCGTCTCTCCCGTTCTCCTCGCACGAATCGACGGATACGAAAACGGACCCCGAAGGGCCCGTTATGCTATCGTGTTCCAAATTCAATATCAATCTTGCGGAAGAAGTTCCTTATCAAACTTCTTCTTGTCCGCGGGAAACCACGGCTCGCTTTCCCTTGCGAGCAGGTTCGGTGCCGGCTCCACTCGACCGTCTCTCCGGTCCTCGTGTTTGCCTACATACCTCCCCACGAATCCCTCGACATGGCCGACTCCTCCTCGAACGCCCGGGTCTGACTCGTTTCCATAGAGAAACTGCGCCGAGTTCGGATCCGCGAAGTCGTGACGAGTCTCTCCGATCTGCACCTCCACAGCCGCAAGTTGTCGTTTCAAATCATCAACGGGTTCCCCTTTTCTTTCCTTGGATGTGATGACATTGTGCAGACCGTCTTTCAAGGCATTCAGCTCGGAAAGAGTTGCTCCGGTTCTCTTCTTCCCTGCAGCCGCTTCAGGCCTGGAATCCGGTTTTCCGACCGGCTTCGGCATACCCATTTCTTTTCCCATATGTGAGACATCATGGCTTACGCGTGTCAGACTTTTGCGGGAACGGACCCTCACGGGTCACAAATCACGCGGCAATTCTCTTCTCAAGAGTCTCTTCTTCCTCTCCTTCTTCCGGGAGAAAATGGCCGTTTTCGGCCGCTTCGAGAGCCTCCTTCAGTTTCGCCTCCTCACCCGGATTCACGTCGAACGAATCCGGCTCCTCATTCTGGATATCCTTCTGCGCGCTACCGAGCGTGGCATGGATATCAATCTTATCAAACATACTCATACACATTTGTTATCCGATTATGATCCACCGTTTACAACAGCCCCATGTTCCCGAAGAGGGTCAGGGTGATAACCGGCATGAGGGCGATAAGGAAGGCGAATGCCATCTCCTCGGCCTCGGCCGCCCTTCTGCAGCGCTCGCACGAGTGCGCCGCCCCGACTGTCTTGTGCACCTGTCCCGACGTCACCATGGAATTTCTTTCCATCGGTTTGTATTACGGCTTATGAGAGCCCATGCGGACTCTTTTTCGTAGTTCTTCAAAAAGAAAACGGATTCCCCGCAAAGGGGCACCCGTTTCCACTACAGACACAGTATAGCGTATTTTTTTGATATGCGCAAGGTTCTACTCGTCGATTCCATGAAAAAAGCGTAAGGAAGAAATCTTCCTTACGCTGAACCGGACTGAGCCGGCTACTCCTGCAGGTCATCGGGAATCGGCGGCGGAGTATTCTCGGCAACGACGAAATCGTCGAGCTCGATGATCTTCCGCGCCACCTCCTCCCAGGTACCTTCGAACCCAAGGAAATTCGCATACCGCTCATAAATGTCGGGGTTCTTCATCCTCGTTTCATCCGAGAAAAATTCACCGTCTATCCATGCGGTCCCTCCTTTATGAAAGGACGCGGACAACATAAGGCGATCGTACGAATCTCCAAGAAGATCGAGACACATGTGGATCCTCAATAATTCATCCTGCTCCAGCATGTGCGAACCGTCTTGGAAAGTGAACGAACCTGCGCAAATGGAATTTCCAGCGAGCAGCTCCTCCCACTTTTTCACAGTATTCACCACTGTTTCATAGGCGAGTTTCTGTTGTCTTTCCATGGCGTCGATAATCGCCTGCGAAGGTTCCGGCAACGGCGTAATGCCGTCCATAATGTTACCAAGAGTACCCATGGTATTTTCTCCTTGTCTTGAATTGTGAAATGAACCGTTTCCATCTTCGGAAGTACGTCCGCGACACACCGCCGAAGATGGGGCCGACGAGAATTATTCTGGTCGGCCGAATTGTATTTTCAAATCGGTTATTCTTTTTGAAACGAAAGGCCGTTGTTTCGTAAGACTTCAATCAGTTCAAGTTCGCTCTTAAGCCCCCAATGAGGATTTTCGCGCAAATCGCTCAATCTCTTTTCGGCCAATTCGTCCAGGGTTGATATGCCGAGAACATTTTTGCAGAGATTATGACTTCTTACTGTCAGATCAATGTCATCGATCGCGACACTTTTGAATACTAACTCCTCGCCGCTGTCGTCTATGATTTTCAGGATGCTCATCCCATTTTTTTCGAACGGGATGATGATTTCAAACGAAAGAAGGTTTTCAAGAGTAACGGCCGTTTCGGTAACATGCACCAACTTGCCGTATGTGCTTGTCCTGAGCGTTTCATTTACCGAGACGACGACAAGGGCGTTTTTTCCGATATGACCGCTGAGTTTTTCGGTGTTCATGGTTGTGTTTTTATATTTTTTGAAAGGTTTTCTTGGGCGGATTTTCATTGAAAACCGACGTTCACCCTCGGACGGTCAGTCTTTTTTGATAAGGTCTTGTATCTGTTTGTGCCATACCTTCTTCGGCTGTTCGTATTTGTCTATGACCGAGTCGAACATCTCTTCGTGACTTGTCATCGTCGTCAACAACGCCACTTTTCCGTTCGGGTTCCTTCCCTTCGCCGCAACACATATGTTTATACCATCATCGACTTTATCGAAGACCATCCCGGTAATCAATACGTACGGTTCAGAGGGAGGTACGGCGCCAATGGCGACACGCGGATTCGTGGTAAACACGACGTCGGATCTTTCACCGATCAATACTTTCAATTCGTCGATAATGTGCTGATGTCTTTGGACAATAATGACTTTCATGATTTTTTCCTTGTTGTCTTGTTGTATAAAGAACCTTTCCATCTTCGGAAGTACGTCCGCGACATACCGCTGAAGATGGGGCCGACACTGGATTGCCAGGTCGGCCGGATTCAATAACCGCACAATGCCTAATGGATACCGCCACCCTGCCGGACCTTTTCACGGAATCCGGGAAATCGCACTTCTGCATCGGGTTTCAATCCGACGACCTCGATGAAGACGACTTCCGTTCGGGTAAAGAAATACCCCAATTCCTTTCCGAACAACATCCGCAATTGCTCGGGTGTCCAGATTGAGAATACGGCGATCCTTTTCTCCGCCCCCTCCACAAGCACGTTCCCGACGACCGTGCGCCCCGCAAGAGACTCGTACTTTCCGCCTCTCTTGAGCCCAAGCGAAACGCAGTAGACATCGAGGTCCGGCTCACCCTTGAGAAGGGCCTCCTGGAGCGTGGTGAACGCGAAACCCTCACAAAATTTCATAATCCCTCCTTGTGTTGATCGTTGTAAATGTTTATCCCATCTTCAGGAGCGCGTCCGCGACACACTGCTGAAGATGGAGCCGACGACACGCTGTGTGGAGTCGGCTCAATTTCATACCGATACCGCGGACTGCACGCTACACAGTCAGTGATTTCTCAGAAGAGAGTCGGACCTCTGTCCAGCATCTCCCGATCATCACCTTGCTCCGTTATCGGTGTTGGGGTCCGGCCATGAAAACACCATTGAAGTTGCGAACAACCTTCTTTCATGGAGATTCACGACCGACTCCCCTTGTGATGTGAGGACTGAACCTCTTGAAGGGGTCTTGCACCCACTCCTTTTTCATTCGCGCCGTCAACTAGACGGCTTCAGCAGGGTCTCAGCAGGTCACGTTTAGCGCAAACGCACCGCATCTTGAACATGCTTACGAACCATCACTTCCCTCGAGCAACGAAGGATTACTGCAAAGAACAACCGAACCGTAGTCCGGTATCGAACCCGTATCCCGTGATACGCCCTCGATACCGGGGCCGACGAGAATTATTCAGGTCGGCCGTTGCTTGCGACCTCTTCGGGAAGGTCTCCTTCTCTTTTGCTTGCGACGGGGAGAAGTGGCCCCGCGAGAAAGGAGGTGTTGCGTCAGCAGTACTTCCGCCGTTGCAAGAAACTTCCCACGTTCCTCCTCTGTGAACCAGCCGAATCCCTCGTTCCTCCCCTCGAGAAGACGTGTCCCGTCGGCAGCTACGATCTGAAAGAATCCGTAGCGTGTCCGAAGGTACCCGATATATCTCCTCGTGAAGAAGTCAAAGGTCTCCGGGCTGGCGTTGCACACGCATTTGAAACGGACTTTTTTCATGGTATCTCCCGATTGTGTTTTATTGGATTTCCTTCTTTTCAAGGTAACGACTGCATTCAAACGCGCGTTTCCCGAACGCGCACTTGAATACATGGCCGAGTCGTTAGTCCTCGGCCAGCGCGATAGAGTACCCCGACGATTGCCACGCGATATGCCGTGGCACTGACCCGCACGGAAAGAAGGCTCGTGCAGGCATGGTTGCTTCGTCGCGGTGTTCACTTATGGAGCGCCGGAAGAAAGACGTCGCGTTTCGCCTTTCCCGCGGACCTCCGCTCCATACGCCCCGATGATCGACCTCATGGCGGATTCCCAAGGACACCCGTCGGCATCCTTGCGCGATTGTGCGGTAGAACCGCGTGAAGAGCGGCTCCCTGGGGAGCGACGCACTTCACGGGAATCCTTTACATACCGCACCTTCATAAGTCGCCGATCATCTTTCCCCTAGCAACCGGGGTTACGAAAAAGAACTCTCCGTTTCGTCCTTTCGGACTCATCGGTCGGAACACACATTCCGAGACGGATGCGAAGTTTTGGTCAGGGTTAACTTCGCGAACCCTCGAAAGAACATACGATACGTCATTGGGCCAGAATCCTGCGTATCGCCTCCACCCACACCGCCCGTCTTTCCTTCAGCACACCGGCCGGACTCCCACCGATCGCGCCGCTCAGCTCATCGCTTCCCATGTACTTCAGGCTACCTTCTCCGTCATACGTGGCCTCACGGACGGAAACGATACCTTCGCTTATGAGCGGGAGAAGGAGCATCATGCCATCCACCGACCCCACGTTATCTCGATAGCTGCCGGCGTGCCGGTGGATATCGGAAACGAGACAGAGCTTCTTCCCGAGCTCATGAGCCCTGAGCATGATGGCACCGCCGTACGGGAACTGTGCGGGCGGCAGACTCTCCAGTCGTTTTTGGTAGGTGTCACACTCACGACCGCGCTTCTCGCACGACTGAATCAGCCCCTCCAGAGCGACTCTACTCGTCCCATCCGTCGCCATACCAATGGCGGACTCCAGCTTCCATTCCGCCCTTTCGAAATCCCAGTCGTAGTAATCCTGCAAAACCTTCAAATAGGCTCCTTCGTCCTTCTTCAGTTTCGCGCGATACTCGTCGTACGCATCGCCGAGCGTCGTGCCCTCGCCGTGATTCTCGTCCGGGAAGAACAGATCCGTGATGACGGCATCGGCGGAAGCCAGCGCGGCGATAGCTTCACTTGCATTGTTCTTAAAGATGAACTCATGCTCGGGAAACTGTTCGGCGGCTTTCTTGGCCGCTTCCAGATTCTTGGCGGAATCGTCGATGATGATAACCTTCATGATTTTTTCCTTGTTGTCTTGTTGTATAAAGAACCTTTCCATCTTCAGAAGTACGTCCGCGACATGCCGCTGAAGATGGGGCCGACGGAAATTGTTCTAGTCGGCCGTCAGACTGCGATCCGCTTCGGCCGGATCTCCTTCTTTTATCCCCTCCTTATGCGACGGGGAATCTCTTTGACGACGGGCGAAGTGGTCCCGTCCGGCTAACTCTCCCACGTGACTCGGAACTGCACGGCCTCCTGCCACCCTTGTCCCCCGTTGCCCACCTGAATGGCGAACTCGAGGAAATCCGGGCCGCGGTCGATGACCGTCACGCTCTGCATCCTCATTCCGACACAGTAGAACTGTCCTCCGGGGTGACGGAGACCAGTCCGGGACGATCCCGTGGAGCAGAACCCCTTGCCTTTTACCCAGACAAAGAGTTCGTACCGATCCACGATAGCGTCGTAATCCCGGTCGTAATGAACCGCAAGCAACGCGACGATATCACTCTCCACGACGGTATCGGAGTCCTTCGACCACCGATTTCCGAGACTTTTCCCGACGTACGAACGGAACGCTTCGACGTCATCGACGACATCGGCAAGCAGTCTCGTCCGTGTCTGGGTCGCCTCGTAATCGCGGACCGAGAAGACCGAGAGCCTTTCGAGGCCGTTCTCCGTGCCGAAACGGTACACCTTCACGTTGCCGCCACCGGTGCTAAGCCCGAACGTGACAGAAGTTCCCGTCTCCTCGAGAATCGAGGGTTCGCTCAGGCAGAGATCCCAGTCGTCGATCTCATGACTGTATGCGCCACGGTACTGTCTCATCGGACCTTCGTAGACCCGCGACCACGCTTTACCGTCCCGCATCTCGACATGGAGCGCGTGTGAGTACGCCATCCCGCCACCGCCTCTCGACACGTTCTTTCCGTCGATGACGATCCGAAAGCGCTTCCCTTTCGAAACGTGCTTTTCGACATCGAGATAACGCTGCACGAGTGCCGGAACCGTTGGAAGGTTCTCGCGTGCGACGAGGGTGGCCGGGGTCATCAGTTTTATTTCTCTCATGTCTTTCTCCTGTTTTTCCAAATTGTGAATGAATGTCCATCTTCAGGAGCACGTCGTAGACATACCGCTGAAGATGGGGCCGACAGGAATTATTCAGGTCGGCCATATTTTTTCGACCCGTTCGGACGGATTTCCTTCGTTTCCTCTCTCGAAGTTCTGTTGCCGACGGGAGAAGTGGTCCCGTCCGAGTCTCGCTCGCCGCTCTCCTCGCAGGCGGACCGGGGAATCATTTCCCGCGGTCCTTCTGGAGTTGTCGGTAGTTCTCGGCGGCCATCTTCACGGCCTTTCCGAGCGTCCCGGCTTCTCCGTGCCCATGGATTCCGCGATCCCCGACGTAGTCGACCCGGTAACGGAAGTACCCGGGATCCCGAGGGGAGGTATGGAAGGCAGGAGTGTCAACTCTGACCCTCTCAAGGCGCATCCCCAGGGTATCGACTCCGGCGAAGTTCGCAGCATCGCTCATCGGAAAGAGGTGAACGGCCTCATCGGTCCAGCGAAGCACCGAATCGGCGTCGACCGACCTCTGCCACGCGAGCGTGGCGACCGAGGAGACGATGGCGGTGATCAGGACGGAAAGAACGACTGCCTTTTTGGTTTCGTTGCTTATGTACATGTTTTTCTCCTTTTTGTTTGTTGTTTTGTTTCCCATCTTCAAGGACACGACTGCTCACGTCCTGGAAGATGGGGCCGACGCGGATTACCGTGTCAGCCGCTTTGCCCACGATCCGCTTCGGGCAGATCTCCTTCGTTTCCTCCTTCCGGAGGTTCTGTTGCCAACGGGAGAAGTGATCCCGTCCGACCGGAATTCAGAGCTTCGACGTGCAGCTTTTCTCCCAGGGAGATCCGCTATAGGCGCCGGCGCTTCCGAATTTCACCTTCACCATGTCCTCCTCCACCTCGATGCTCGACGAACTGATATAGTCCTTCGAATTCCGGGTGTTACCGAGTTCACGGTTCCGGAGGCGTCCGTCTTCGTCCTTCCAGACGAGATACAGGGTGTCGAATCCGTACGACGACCCGTCCTCGGCCGCATGAACCACAAGACAGACGTCCTGCCTCCCCTTGGGAAACGCCGGGCTATAGGTGAAATCGTACCCGAGACTCGGCCCGATCCTGCCGATATAGCCACGTGCTTCTTCCGGGGTTATGGTGTGGTGTCCCATGTTTCCTCCTTGTTTGAGGGGTTGAAAGAAATATTTCGATTTCTGAGAAATTGCCAGAGACGGCCTCAGGACACGGCGAACCGTTTCCTGAGCTCGGCTTTCGACCGTTTCCGGTCATAGCCGCGCTTGCCGCTCTTCGTGGAATGGGCGCCACCCTTGTGACGCAGGAGATCCACGACCTCCATCGGAAGACGTCACTTCGACGGTTCTGACTTACGTATCGCCATTTTCTTCGACATTATCGACTCCTTATCGTGTTGCTTCAGTTATAAAAGTCCGTCCGGCTCTGACATTCCATCGGGAACCATGCGTACGTGGCGGACATGGGGGATGAATATATTTGAATATTGCCCCAATAAGGCCGAAATGCATGGTTCCACCAGGCGACCGACCATTCCCTTGCCTCTTGTATCGTCTCTGGCAAGGACGGCGCGTAGCCTCGTTACCCGATGTGGAATGCCTATCTTTTGAGGTGCCGGATGCCGGGTCTTTCAACTCGACTCAACAGCATAGCGCATGATTCTAATCTTGTCAAGTGTTTTCAACAAAAC
>DATMYW010000004.1:0-3652 GCA_035560715.1 Candidatus Fimivivens sp.
CTTTTGTTCCCCATTATATGTTGTATGTTGTAAGTTGTCCGTTCCCTACTATCTAATTACCAGCAGATAGAACGCGATCGCCGCAATGATACGGTATATGCCGAATCCGATGAACGTATGGGTCTTCACGAAGGAAAGAAACGATTTCACCGCCACCCAGGCGACGATGAATGAGACGACGAAACCGACCACGAGTACCGGCAGGTCGCCGGAAGCGAAACCGTGCGCGCTCTTCAGCAGGTCGTATCCGGTGGCCGCCGCCATGGTCGGCACGGCCAGCAGGAACGAAAATTCGGTTATCGCGGTCCGCGACAAACCGAGAGAGAGCCCGCCCACGATCGTGGCCCCGGCGCGAGACACCCCCGGAATCACGGCGACGGACTGCGCCATGCCGATCAGAAACGCCTGTTTATAGGTCATGGTCGCGCCGGTCGGCCCCTCGTCCGCGGTCCCGCGGCGCTTCAGCCACGCCTCGAACAGGATGATGACGACCCCGCCGAGAAACAGCGTGACCACGACCGTCATGGGCGATTCGAAGAGACTCTTGATGAACCGGTACAACACGAGTCCCACGAATGCCGTCGGAAGGAACGCGATCACGAGACGCTTCATCGTTTCCCGATCCGTCAGCAACCGTCTCGCATACAGCACGACGACTGCCATGATCGCCCCAAGCTGGATAACGACCTCGAACGACTTCACGAACACGGTCTGTCGGATTCCGAAAATGTCGGAAACGAGGATAAGATGTCCCGTCGATGAGATCGGAAGGAATTCGGTCAGTCCCTCGACGACACCGAGAACGATGGCATGAATGTAGCTCATAGCTCAAAAAATCAGGAATAATGAATCAGGCAAGACGAGGAGCGGAAGGACGAATTATGAATAGAGAATCAGGTAAGCCGGAATCCAAGAACGAGTCGAGTGATATCCGTTATTCCCACTTCTTCATTCCGTTTTGCCTTATTCTTTATTCCGTATTCATGCTTCTAAAAAAGCGTTCCCGTCGCCGATCCCGTAACGAGCGGCGCGTGTTCCGTCTTTGCAGACTCGAGCAGCTTCTTCTGACCATTGAGTTCCATGATGGTATCCCAGCTCCGGAACTCGGGATGCTTTTCGAGAAGCTTTTCGAGGATCTCGACTGTCACCCGCACGTCCCCCGCGCCGGTATGAGCGGTCACGTGCTGCTTTCCGCAGTACAGCTTGTAGGCGGCAGAAAGGTTTCGCGGCGCGAAATTGTCACGCGGCACGACCTTGTGATACAGGATCTTCGCGTCGAGCACCTTCTTCTGCGAGAAATCGAAGCTCTTGCCGACCGACGAGAACTCTCCCCGAAGGAACGGGAGGTCGAAACCGAGCACGTTGAATCCCCCGACATCCACCCCCTCGAACGCGCTCCACAATTCGTAGGAAAGCTTCGTGAACGACGGCTCGTCCTTTACGTCATCATCGTAGATGCCGTTTATACGTGATGAATCCGCCGGTATCGACCGGCCGGGATTGATGCGCCGACACTCCGCCACGATCTCGCCCGAAGGCAGGATTTTCTCGTACGCGATCTCGATGATGCGGTCTTCGCCGGTAGTCAGGCCCGTCGTCTCGAGGTCGAAGATGACGATCGGCTTGTCGAGCTTCAGATAGTCGGTGATGGTCGTGCGCATACGTGTAGTCATAAGTCACAAGTTGAACGTCTGAAAGTCGATATGATGAAAGGTCAATCAAGCCAAAAATAGAGAGCTCCTACTCATATCCCATAGAGACCAGTCTAGGCGCGGAACGCGGTTTTGTAAACCTGCACATAGGCGGGATAAAAAAATGCCGTGGGAAGCGCGATGCGCAACCCACGGCCATATGAGACCATTCAACCGCCGTTCAAAAGATACCCGGAAAACGCCTCCGATAATCGGGCGATCACCTGTCCCAACGCTTCCGGAATTTCCGGAACGGACTGGCAAACAGGCTCCCGATATCCATCGCGTACATATGGGTAAGCCCGACGAAATCCAGCCCGATTTCAGCGGCGGACCGAATAGCGCTCCAGAGCCGGATACTGACGATTGTCCGCTCACCGAGGAACTTTCGGAATGTCTCGACGGAGTATTCCATCGTCACTCCCTCGTTCCGCTTCCGGCATCCTATGACGAATACCTTCCGAACCTCGTCCCAACGGCATGATTCGATCAGGGCGAGAGGCATATCGGCTCCGAACGGAATAAGTTCGAGGTCGACGAATTTCCGCTTCACGTACGGCGGAACCCGATACGCATCGTCAAGATCCCTGCTTTCGACAGTCCACCATTGACACTGCTCATCATACCTTTTGACCTCCGGCATTCCGAGGTCGAGAAGCAGTCTAGAAAAGGACTGGCGTGCCGGAAGCGGCGAGAGTTTCGTTGTTTCGTTTGCCATTATTCCCCTTGTTTGAAAGCGACAGGAAAGTCTGCCGCTTGGTTTATAGTTTGTGTATCACGCTTACCGAACGATCGAATACCCGTGCTTGGGAGCGATGAGTTCCCGAACCCGAGCGACGACGCAATTGGAAAACTTCCTGGCCACCAACGGAAAACGATCATCGGCATACGAGGCCGGAACGTTATTCCAGTCGATCAAGAGCCAGGTCTTCAGCAATACGCCGACCGCATCGTTTACCCTCCGCTCTCCCGTTGCCGGGTCGGTCTTGAATGCCGGCACCTTCGATCCGAGCATGCCGATGATATCGATCGGGATGACCGGAATCAGCGCTTCGGTCGCCGCATGCACGTCCATCTTGAAAGAGGTCTCGGCTCCGTTCGCCGCCAACAGAATGTCCAACTGGCTAACATACAGCCGGTTGTAATCCTCCTTGCTCCGCGCTATGAGCACCTTCGGACCCTGAGAGGCATTGTCGACATACCACAGATACTCCAAGCAAGTCGTCCCGATATTCGGGATGTTGTTTTCATTCGCGACTCGCATCAGGGCGAGATCGACTCCCATGCCCGAGCTACCGTGAACGATTCCTGGACGTGCAGCCGGAAGCGTATGTCTCACTTCGGCGATCGAATGATTCACCAATCCGACCACTGCATGCTCATACTGCCCCAGCCTAAGATCCAGCTCACGGCATCGCTTTTCGTCCATATTGGAATAACCCGACGTGCCGATGCGATAATCACACTGAAGACGGAATTCCCTGATCGCCGCCTCGATACTCGTTTCCCCGTATAGGAATCTTGACCTCGGAAAGCGTTTCTGAAGCACGCCGCCTTCCAAGGTGACCCCCTGCCATGAAAGCAGGTGCGATAGCCCTGCGGAGTACGGCGCCGAGAGAATCAGTTCCTCTTCCTGCACGTCGAGCGTGTAGACGTCAATCCTGACGCAATCCCCCGGATCATAACTCAGGGTACAGGACCCGCCCCGTGCTTCGACCTCGTGCAGGACAGCGTCATCGCTCCGGCGGAGGATCCTGGCCACCATTCCCCACCGTCCCTTCAGTGATACCTGAAGGTAGGCTCTCCTCTCGGGATCGATGGACAGATCATCCTTGTCACGAGCGGACGTAATCTGCATCGTTCCGTGGCCGTACTGGCAACCGCGGATGACAAAGAGATTGTCTCCGGCCCTTTCAACCTCGATAGTACAAACAGCCATAAAATCCTCCCTGGATTTATGT
>DATMYW010000005.1:0-5810 GCA_035560715.1 Candidatus Fimivivens sp.
CTATATTACTCTGTCACTGTGTTCTTGAATAACTAAATACAGATACCACCATGAAACCATCAACATCACATGTCGTCCGTCAGGATGCAGAAATAGCCGCCGCTATTCTCAGGAAACGCGAAGAGACCAAAAACGTCGTCGCTTTCCGCAAAAGCCTCAACCGGAAAGAGTGGGGCGAATATCTCAAGTATCTGCTTTCCCGTCTCGATCACAACCTCGAACTTAAGGCCTACGCATGCGAAGCCTCGTTTGAAAACGATTTTCCGATCGCTCTTCCATTCTCAAACACGGAAAATCCGCGTTGCCTTGGATGCGAGCTGTTACCCACATTCTCGTTTAGTGATGATCCTGAATCCATAAGTCCAGAAGAGCGGGAGGTCATATCCGCGGCTCTCTCCGATCTGGTATCGATATACCTGGAAACGAGCCCCGATTTCGTCGACTCTCTGATACGTGGCATGCCGCAACATGTATATATTCCCGCAGATCGTGCCGGCTCAGTCGGATACCTCGCACCGTTCGATTATAACAGCTTGAAAGCGGTATGTGACTCTCCGACGACCGAATTGATCACGAAGTACGTGGCGTTAAATCAGTTTTGGTCCATTCCCGACAGCGAAAGACGGTCAATAACCAAAGAGTTCCACGAGATGCTCTTCAAATACCGGGAGGTATTTTCCGGCGAGCGAATTATGCTCAATGGAATTATCTACGCTCTTTTGGACTTTGGATATCTCGAAGACGCGATCGATACCATGAAACTCGTGTCCGTCTGGCCCGAGTCATACAGTTTCGACAAACGCCTCTATGTTGCTATCAATGAGAAGGGCCTGAAGGATACGCTCCTTTCCGATAGTTCCATAGTCTTTCCGGAACCGGTAGCAACGAAGTTGAAGGACCTGCTCGAGAATGGTCCTGCGTATTAAAGTCGGTTGTTACTAAAACCAAGATCCGCCGAGCCTCCTGAAGGAGACCGGCGGATTTATCTATGCGTGACAAATATATCTATTCCCCCGGCGCAATGAAACCGCCCTTGCTTCGGTGTTTGCGGGCGACATGGAGACGGGCGAATTCTTTCTCCAGCGACGCGGCGACACGGGCGTATTCCTCATCATCGAGCAGACTGCGGTCAGCCTTCAGTTCCTCGGCCTTCTTCCGTCCCTCCTCGGCCCGTTCGATGTCGATCTCTTCGGCACGCTCCGCCGTATCGGCCAACACGGACAACACGTTTCCGTGCAGTTCCACGAATCCTCCCGACGTCGCGAGACTCTCCGGCCCGGCATGCGCGTCTCTCCGGAAAAAGATCTCGCCGGAACGGAGCGAGCCTATGTACGGGATATGATCCGGCAAGACGGTGATTTCCCCGCCTTCCGCCGGAAGCGTCACCGAATAGACGTCTTCCTCGAGGACGAGTCGCTCCGGAGTAACTATCTTTAACTTTAGTAACATACAACTTACAACTTACAACTTACAACTGTCATTTCACAAGTGTTTTCTTTAACCCACCAAGCTGATTTGAAATCCCATCTATCCGTTTCATCGCCTCATCATACCGATCTTCTTGAACCATCCCGTTTAATTTCAACGCATCCATTGCCGCCATTGTCTCATATAGGGAACCGAGCGAAATATTCAGAAAACGATTCAGTTCCTTATCAGTCGTTTTTCCGCTTCCTTCCGCGATATTAAGCGCTACCGACAAGGCGGCACGGATCATCTGACTTCCTATTTCGAAACGGAATTCTTTCGGTAGATCCTTAACAATTTTCAGAACAAGGGAAAAGAGCTCCTGCGAATCATTGTATACTTTCCATTTCCTGAACCGAAATTTCTCCATATCATTTACTGCTTCGAATCACCCCCGTTCCCAATTCCCCGTTGTCGGTTGTTAGTTGTCGGTCCCCTCCCCGTTCCCCATTGTTAGTGGTCAGTTGTTAGTTGTCAGTCTCTTCAAGGACTTCCTCGATGCTTCCCTTCATATAGAACGCCGATTCGGGAATCTCGTCGAGCTCGCCGGCAAGGATTCTCCCGAATCCTTCCACCGTCTTCTCGCGGGTGACGTATTTGCCCGGCTTGCCGGTGAACTGTTCCGCGACGAACATCGGCTGCGAAAGGAATTTCTGGATCTTGCGCGCGCGGAGTACGGTCAGCTTGTCCTCGTCGGAAAGCTCTTCCATTCCGAGAATAGCGATGATGTCCTGCAGGTCCTTGTACCGCTGAAGTATCCGCTGTACGCCATGGGCAACCTCGTAGTGCTTCTCGCCAACGATGGCCGGATCGAGTATGGTCGAGGTCGAATCGAGCGGATCGACGGCCGGATAGATGCCGAGTTCGGAAATGGCGCGCGAAAGCACGACGGTCGAGTCAAGATGGGAGAACGTCGTCGCCGGCGCCGGGTCCGTAAGATCGTCCGCCGGCACGTACACCGCCTGTACGGAAGTGATCGATCCGGATTTGGTCGATGTGATACGCTCCTGGAGCAGGCCCATCTCTTCGGCCAACGTCGGCTGGTATCCCACCGCCGACGGGATACGGCCGAGAAGTGCGGAGATTTCCGATCCCGCCTGCGTGAACCGGAAAATATTATCGACAAACAGAAGCACGTCGTTCTTTCCGCCCTCGTCACGGAACGCCTCGGCCATCGTCAGCGCGGACAAGGCGACACGGGCACGCGCTCCCGGTGGTTCGTTCATCTGACCGAACACGAGCGCGGTCTTGTCGAGCACGCCCGAGTCCTTCATCTCATGGTAGAGGTCGTTCCCTTCTCGGGTCCGCTCACCGACACCGGCGAACACCGAGAATCCTCCATGCTCCTGCGCGATGTTCCGGATGAGTTCCTGGATGACGACGGTCTTTCCGACACCCGCCCCGCCGAAGAGGCCGACCTTTCCCCCTTTCATGAACGGACAGATAAGGTCGATGGCCTTGATGCCGGTCTCGAATACCTCAGCTTCGGTCGATTGTTCATCGAACGACGGCGATTCACGATGAATCGGAAGCCGCTCGTCGGATTCGATCGGTCCTCGCCCGTCAATCGGCTCTCCCAAGAGGTTCGTCATACGACCAAGCACCGCGCGTCCCACCGGAACCGTTATCGCGGCTCCGGTTCCATGTGCCTCCATTCCGCGGACCAGTCCGTCCGTCGGCCCCATCGCGATCGTTCGCACTCTTCCATCGCCCAGGTGCTGATGCACTTCCACGACAAGCCTGCCTCCCTCGACGGGAATTTCCACCGCCTCACGGATGCCCGGCATAGACGACTCCCCCTCCCGAACTGAGAAGTCGAGGTCCACCACCGGCCCGATCACCTGCAATATTCTTCCTTTGGACATATCTTTGAATACAAGAATCAAGAATTATGAATCGGGAATCTGGAATACGGAATAAAGAATATGGGATTATGCCACAGACATCTGGGAACCCCGTCTGCCTGATTCTTTATTCTATATTCTTTCTTCTCTTCTTTCGAATCGACTCATGTCCCCGGACCGTTCCGGGAACAAATCGTTGATTCGATACCGCATCTTGACTAAATCATCGTATCATCCTATATTTCGGCTGGTTTTCACGGCACCGCAGATTAACAGCTAAATGGAGACGCGACATGGTACGAACTATTCCATTTTATCGCATTGCGGGGTTTCTTCTCGCTTGCGCTTCAGTTATCGGGTTCTTGCTCGCAGCAACCACCCTATCATCCGTTTATACCGGTGCCATCTTGGCCCGATCATCCCCGGTGGGCATGAACGAGTTATCCGCGACGGCCTCTCTCATCAAGCACATCTTCGGATTATCGGTGGTGTGCCTGTTCCTCGGAGCAGCTCAGTCTGGTGCGCTCAAATTGGCAACTGCAGCGAAACTCCGTAGTTCGCTGAAGGAATTGCAAACCAAAGAACGACTGATTCCGGAGGCGTTTCGCTAGACTCCAACGCGATACCTTCCGGGGTCGAACAAGACCCGGACCCGGCACAATGAGGCCGGGTTCTTTTTTATCCGCTTTTCAAATCGACTCATGTCCCCGGACCGGTCCGGAAACAAGTCGTTGATTCGACCGATGAATCAGGAATAAGGAATTTTGAATCATGCTTCAGACGCCTCGTTTAGCTTCAACATCATTCTACATTCTTTCTTCTTCCTTTTTTCATTCCGACTCATGCCGCCCGAGCCGTCTCGGAAGGCAAATCGTTGGACTGAAGGAAAATTGAAAGAATATACATCAAATTATTTAGTTGTGAGGAATATAGCTTTATCAGCGAATCTTTTCGAGGTATTGACTTTTTCAAGTATTGGAGGTATGATTCATAAACAATCAACGGAATAGTCAGGCTTTCTTAACATTTGATATTGTCACAATGAGAAATCCTCGCAAAGGAAACTTGTTCCTGGCAGCATGCTTTCTTACAGCATCGCTGGGGTCGGTCGCGATCCTGACCCACGTCAAACAAATGTTCATGATTGACGGCGGTCTCAGTTTCATGGAGGGTCTCCTCCTTGGACTCGGCGCGATCGAGGCGGTATTTCTGTCATTATTCTCAGGATGTTTCCTTGCGAAACACAACGTCGAGAAGCGACGGCCCGATTGGACCTTCTAGCTAAGTCCCTTTCTCCGGCGCCCGAACATCAGAAATGATGAGGAGGTGCCGGTTTTTTATTCCTTATTTCAAATCTACTATCAGGATTCGATGCGCTCGGATCCTGAATCGCGGATTCAAATGGCTAGGTTTAACGGCTCATTTTTTTGTCATCGCGAGGATTCCGTCTTCGGAATCCGTGGCGATCCAGACATTCGGATGATTCTGGATTCCTGGATTGCCACGCCCTCGAAGACTCGGGCTCGCAATGACCATTCCTGTTTGTTTTTTGTTTTCCGTGCTCCGTGCTTTTTGATGATTGGATCCTGGTGATTAGTTCTTACCCCTCCAGTGCCGCCTTGCCCGCCGAGAGCTCGGCGATCTCCTGGGTGATCTTCGACTGCCGCAGCTGATTGTACGCGAGCGTGAGCCCCTCGGCCATCTCCTTGGCCGCGTCCGTCGCGCTGCGCATCGCCATCATGCGCGCCGCTTCCTGCGACGCGTTCGACTCGAGTATCGCGTGATAGATCTCCGCCTCCAAGAGTCTCGGCACCATCGACTCGAGCACCGCGTCCGGTCCCGGTTCGATCGCATATTTTCCCTCCTCGGGTGCCCGACCCTCATTCTCGAGTACCGAATCCGAATCTTCCGAGGATATCGGGAGAATAGTTCTCACGACCGGCTCCTGCCGCATCATGGAAAAGAAGTTCGTGTAGGCGAGCTCGATGCGATCCGTCCGACCCGAACGGTATTCCTCGAGCAACATGCGCGCGATAGGCCTGACGGCTTCCGACGTCGGAAGCGACAGGATGCCGGGAAACGAAGCGAGCACGTCCTTTCCCATGCGCTTCGCCTGCGCGTCGCTCTTCTTGCCGATCGTCACGAACGTCACCTCCCCGGCTACCCCGGAAACGTGCGCCCGCAGCATGCGGAAAAGCTGTGCGTAAAAGGTCCCGGCAAGGCCACGGTTCCCACTGACCAAAAGTATGATGCGACGGTCCGCTTCCCGAACCTCGAGCAACGGATGATTGTTGCCCGGAAACGCGAGTCGCACCTGCCGAAGCACCGAAAGTGCCTCTTCGGCATATGGGCGCAACGCCGTCGCTGACGCCACCGCGCGTCGAACCTTGGCAGCGGACACCATTTCCATGGCCCGGGTGATTTTCCCCGTGCTCTTCACACCCTTGATCCTTCTTCTGATGTCGGCCACGTTAGGCATAGGCTTGCGCTACTTACAAC
>DATMYW010000006.1:0-9376 GCA_035560715.1 Candidatus Fimivivens sp.
GTATTCAAGTAATCTTTCCTTTTCTTTCAATTCCCAATTTTCGACTGCTTCTGAATATACCTTTTCCGCTTTTTCTAAAGCTTTCAATCTTCGCTTTTTTACAAACTCAAATATCTCTAAAGCAGTCTCTTTCGGAACGGACTTCTCGTATTCTTGTTTTTCGGGTTTCAGTAACGGCTGATATTCTTTAAACGCGGTTTTATCAAAGAGTGTATTCCAATCAATCCTGTCATCAATGCTGAGTGTATGACGCAAGATATTTCGATAATCCTGGATTTCTTGTGCGGCTTGTTTCGTCATTTCTAATGCTTTTCGTATCATCGTCTCCTTATTTTCCTGTTTATTTCTTAGCTCGTTTTGCTTCTTCCATTGCTCTTCCTTTTGCTTGATTTTCGACTGAAAGGTCACATAATCATTCGATTTGATCAGCACAGTCTCGCCGGTGTTATTATTAGTCAGATATGCCTGATGTTGAGCTTGCGCCATATTATTCCAAATTAAACCATTACGGATAAATTTTCTTTATACGTGCCCCTTTCACCCCTTCCTTCACCCCCTTTCTACTCCCCAAAACAAAGACTGTAAAGGATGCGGGCTCCGGCTTACGGCGGACTTGACGGAATGTCGAAGATGTTCTATAACTAACATCAGTTTCTTTTCAACTTCATCAAGTAAACAAAGGGATGGTGACCATGTCACAGTCATATGGACCAGGATACTTTCAGCTCGGCAACCGGACCCCTATCGGGATCGGAGCCGTTCTGAACGGATGGAACATCACGGACGCGGAGTTTCGTGCCGGAACGCACACGATCGATTTTTGCGCGATGACGGAAGGCTGTCCGCACAACTGCCCTCACTGTTTTACGGACAAGAAAAAGCGGACTCTCACACTCGACCAGATCAAGCTGATACTTAACAAGGTCGCTTGGTCGGGACCGAAGACCGTCAACTTCATCGGAGAGGGCGAGCCGACACTCGATCGGGACTTCTTCGATATCGTGGGGACTGCACACTCACTTGGTCTCATCCCTGTCGTCTTCAGCGAGGGTTCCACGCACTTGACCGATCAGGGATTCGTTCGCAGGCTGTACGACCTTGATGCGAGCGTCGTGCTGAAGCTCGACAGCCTGCAGGACCAGGTTTACCAAGACGAGATGGTCGGCGATGAAAAGCCTGGCTATTTCGAAAAAAGAAACCAGGCGTTCGAACTACTCAAAGAGCAGGGGTTCAATGCGGTGCGTGACGATGGGACAACGCGACTCGGTTTCGACATGGTGGTAACGAGCCGCAATGTCCGTGAGGTCCCTGCCGTACTGCGTACGTGCCGCGAACAGAATGTCTGGGTCATCTTCTCGTTCTTTCTTCCCACGGGACGAAGCGGGCGAGGAGAAGTCGACCAGAGCCTCATCGTCTCTCTCGAGGAACGGGCCTGGATGCGTCACCAGATCCGCGAAATCGACGCAGGCTTCGGTTTCGATCACCCCGTGTTCAACAATTTCGGGGCGGCCGCATGCATCGAACGGCTCCAAATTCTCGGTAACGGGGACGTGACGCCGTGTCCCGGCAACGACACCGTCATCGGGAATCTCCTGCGACAGACGTATTCCGAAGTCCTTCAGGAGCTGTCTGCGCGATTCCCGGAGCATCTTCCCGCGGTATGCGACGGACACTGCCTGTACCGCGAGATGAGCTGAATCGGTATTTTCGAAAACCAGCCGGGTATAGTGTGTCTATACCCGGCTTTGACTTTATACGCTCCCGTTCTACTCACCAATCACCCCGTTGTAAAGCGGGCGTCTCGTGGATTCGAGAAAGAAAAAATCGGGATATGTCGATCTCCTCATGATCAGAGAATGTCCGCCTGTCACCCGGCTCGTTATCGGTCTGATGGCATATCGTAGCCGCTGTGGTCGCGTATGTCGGTTGCTCGCGATATGCGCATGGATATTCCGCTCGACAGACAAAGTCGCTCTCCGTTATTCAGGAGATCGACCCGCCTCCGGAATTCCTTCCCGTCGAGCCCGAATATCTCTGTGACTACGGTCTCAAGCCGATCGGTCGGATACGAAAATTCCTTCATCTCGGCAAGCTGTTTCAGTGCCCGATTTCCGAAAACCTGCCGGATGACGCGGAGCGGGCTCACATCGCCGTCAAAATAGGCGGCATAGAAATCGTTCCGTACCGCTCGCATTTCCCGTCCGGTTATGTCGGCGATCCGCTCAAAGACCATGTCGAAGAGTATGATCCCTCTCCGATACGGGTTGTCGGGGAGATTGTCCAGGATCTCCGAAGTCCCCGTCCGTCCGCTCGCGGACAACACCTCGATATTGATCGAATCCGTCATCACCTCATTCAACCAATTGAACGAATCGTCGGTCGCGTTCCTGAATCCGTAGAGCGTGATGCCGGATGGCCGCTTCTCTCCGTCCCGCTCCCGGACGACCTTCACGACCTTTCTCGAGAAGCCGTGGACGAGTTCATGGGAAAGGATAGATCGTCTCTCATTTTCATCGGCGCATTCTTTCATCAAGATAACGCCGTTCGCCGAATTCTGGACCGCCGTGTTGTCCGATGGGACGCCTATGGCCTCGGTCACCTTGCGCCACTCGTCATCCGAAAAGAAGCTGATGCGACTCTCGTCGGGGACCCTTTCCGAGGGATTGAGTCCGAGCCTGTTCGTGATCCACTCCGATATATCAGATATGGACTCCACCACTTCGGACAGGCGCTCCGGAGCCAGCGCCCGCCGTTCGACAGGCAAGTCCAACGCATAATCACGCACCGCGGCCGCGACCCGTTTCTTCTCCGAATCCGTCAGGTTATCCCCACGGAAGAATGAGTAATCGGACAATCGGTTCATGTGTTCCATATCGAGCCACGAAAAAGAATGGTCCCATTACCCCTTATCCCTTCTTAGCCCCATTTTCCTCCCCAATTACCCCGTTGTAAAGCGGGTATCCGTATTCGAAAAATCACACCCTTCTCAAAAGTGTGGCGCGAAATGACGACCGTCCGTTCGCGTCACCCTTTCGAAGGATTCCTGCGACGTCCGAAAAATATGCGTCTCAATTTCAGTTCGTCATCCATCCAGGAAACCGTCATGATCCTGACGTACGGCTCGGCATCATACAGCCGCACGAGCTTCGCAAACGGCTCCTCGAAAGGATATGGCGATACGAACACGCTTTGCTGCAACTGATAGAATTCCGCTTCATGAAGATGCTCGCGCAAGATGCGGCGGAATGACCGGCTCTTCTCGGGAATATCGAACGCGACAACCCGCCATTTTCCATCCCATTTTTTCGGCTTCCTGAACGCGATGGCCGAACCGAACAGGTTCAGAAAACTCCCTTTTCGACGCCCTTCCGAGGTGAGCGCGAAGTGGACGGTCCCATCCGGCAAGACCTTCTCGGAAATGAGCTTCTCCTCGGAAAGGCGCCTCAGCGAACGCGCGACGCTCCTCCGGTCGATCTTTTTCCATTCTTTTCGAAGTTCGGAAAACAACCTGGCTTGCTGTACGATCGTACGCGGACCGCTGAGCGCGATGATGCCGAGAAGGATGAGAAGCGTCTTTTCCTGAACCGGTCCCAGTCGTTTCATATTTCCTTCCATTATCATTCAATCGGGTGACGCGAATGGACGGCCGTCCGTTCGCGTCACTCCTGTGATGGCATCACCGACATGCGGCGGGTGTATAGCCATGAATTTCCGCCATGATTTCCTGCTTCATTTTCCTCTCCCCGGACACTATTGTAAAGCGAGCAGCGGTATCCCGCGCGGGATGTCCGTTCCGGCCGGAAATGAAGCGCACGAATACATCTACCGATCATCTCCTTACCTCATACGTCGAAATCTTTGACATATCTGCCGGCCATGATATCCTCTCTTTCGTCTGATTGTTCGCGTCTCCTTTAACATAATCATCCGACAATGAGAAAGAGAACCCTGTTCGGAGTAGGACTCATCGTCCTTTTCCACCATATCCTCCGTTCCGGATCGAAGTACAAACGGAACGTGCACTACAAAAGCGTGCGACTTCCCGGAAACAAGTGATTCGACCCCACAAAACGGAAAAGCCATGAGACGACGTATCCTCATGGCTTTTCGCTTTTCCATAATAGTCCGACGACCGTTATTTCACCTCGATGAACGTGCTCCCGGGGACGCCGCAGACGGGACACTTCTCCGACCGCACGCCGACCTCGGTATGTCCGCAGACCGGGCAGACGTAGATCGCGAGGTCCTCGATATCGTTCCCGGCCTTGATCGCCTCGAGCGCCTGCCGATAAAGCTCGTGATGCTCTTTCTCGACCTCGTTGGCATTCGAAAACGATTTGAGCGCGGCCGCGTTCCCCTCCGCCTCCGCTGTGGCGATGAACCCCGGATACATGTCCGTAAACTCGTACTGTTCCCCGGCAACCGCCGCCTCGAGATTCGCGGCGGTATCCTGTACGCCGCCAGCCGCGGCAAGATGCGCGTGCGCGTGCACCGTCTCGGCCTCGGCCGCCGCACGGAAAAGCTTCGCCACGGCCGGATAGCCTTCGGCTTCCGCCTTCTTCGCGAACGCAAGGTACTTTCGGTTCGCCTGGCTCTCGCCCGCAAACGCCGCCATCAGGTCTTCATGGGTTGCCATATGCTTTTCAACAAAATTACTTCGTCCATCGACAATTTTCCCGCAAGAACCGCCTGCTGTAAAGCGGGCCGATCAGAACATTATGGAACACGAGGTCTCGTGACGACAATCCAGAACCGCCTCGTAGGCGGCGACATACCCGGCAGCCATGGCCTCGGCGGAAAAATGTTCTTCCACGTGCCGGCGACACGCCGGGCGGTCGATATCACCGATATCCGCGACCCGGGCGACAGCTTCGTCGACGGAGTCGACGATGTACCCGGTCACCCCGTCGACAATCACCTCGGGAACCGATCCGCGCCGATTCGCGATGACCGGCGTACCGCACGCCATCGCCTCGATGAAATACAGACCGAACGGTTCGTCCCACTGGATCGGACACAGAATCGCTTTCGCATGCCCAAGCAGCTTCACCTTGTCCGCGTGTCCGATCTCGCCGATGAATCTTATCTGTTCGCCATCGATGAGCGGTTTGATCTGCTCCTCGAAATAGGTCGCGTCAGCCGGATCGACCTTACCCGCCATGACGAGCCTCTCTCCCGACGCTTTGGCGATCCGTATGGCTTCAAGCGCTCCCTTCTCGTGGGAGATTCGTGCGAGAAAGGCGAGGTAGCGGCCCGGTTCCGGAACGAACGTGAAACTCGGGATCTCTATCCCGTTATAGATGTTCGCGATATAGTTCATCCCCGACGGCCCCGACTCCCGTTGCTTGTCGCTGATACTTATATAGTTCTCCCCCGCGAACAACCGGTAGATTTCGGATTCGTCAGGATTGCCGAGCGACCCATGCAGGGTCGTCACGACCGGCATGCGCAGTGTCTGCACGAACGGCAGAAACAGCCACCCGATATGATTGTGCACCACGTCGAACTCGTATTGCGACAGGTATCCGAGCATCCGTCCGATGCCGGTGATCGTCAGCACCTGCCGGACTTTCGGATTGCGCGATATCGGCAATGTCCGGATGGGCTCAGGAAATATCGGGACGAGCGCGGCATCGGTCACGGAATCGCCCGTGGCGAACAATACCACCTCGTGACCCATCCGGGTCAGGTGCTGCGCGAGGTTATAGACCACGACTTCCGTCCCACCGTATTTCGGCGGGGGCACCCGTTCTTCGACCGGTGCCAGCAGGGCGATCCGTAATTTCCTCATACGTGTCTCGTTAAGAAAGCACATACGTCGGTAGATTCGCAGGGATCCGCATCGGGTACGAAAGTAAACCGCAACCCTCGGTCATTTTCAAATGGCGGAAAGTTCAACGGAACAGTCCGGATCAAGCATTCGGTCCGGCTCCCGTTGCGCATACATGAGAATATCACGGTCTTCGGAAACATTCAAGGGTGCGGGGGGCGCCACCTCCGAAATCGCGTCATGCCTCTGCAGCCCTCTTATCGCGATACCTCGATAATCTTCTTCCGCGACGATGTTCCGGAAACGATCCGGATCAAGGACGGCGCGACGTCGAAGTGCGCCGCGATCACCTTCATGAGCCGCGCGTTCGCCTTCCCCTCCCGTGATGGCGCCTTCACAAAGACGACGAAACTCCCGTCTGCCTGGAGGGCGACCGCCTCTTCCTTCGCGTTCGGTTTCACCGTCACGGTGATCTTCATGACACGAATGTTATGAGTTCGCCTGCTCCCCTCTCAGAGGGGAGCTCCCCGCTTGGCGGGGTGAGGGAAGCCCATCCTCTCCCTACCCTCCCCTTCGAAGGGGAGGTGGGAACAGAGAATTTTCGACTTTATGGACCTTCTGGACTTGCTGGAATTTACGGACTTTCGACTCGATCAGAGGTCCCCGTTTCAACATTCAATCTTTCTCTCATTCCGATCTTGCTTCGAAATTCCTACCCGAATCGCTGCGGACGGGCCGACTTCGAAATTGTTCCGCTAACCGGTCAACTCGTGAACCCGTTACCCGAATAACCTTCCTTCCGTTTTCAGTCGTACGTTGTCAGTTGCTCGTTTGAAATGACTTTCGACTTTTCACTTTCGACTTATTTCAGTATCTTGTCCCACGCGTCCTGATCGTCACAGGTGAACCTGCCGTCCGGGGTATAGAACCGCCGTGAAGGCCCTACGCACCCCCCGTTGTCCGCGTGGAGCCGCGCAAGATACGGAACCAGGAATCCCACCCCCTTGCCGGTGAAATACGAGTGCAGCCGCGCGGTCACGGCATGCCGCTCATCATCGTTCATCCGAGTGAAGACGCTCATATCGTCACCGATCTTCCCGCTCCAGTCATAGTGGACGAACACGTTCTTCGCGACTTTGGTGTACCGGTCATTCCACAGGAGCGCCCAACACCAGTCCCCTTCCTTCTTCCACCAGCGCGAGAAGCACGGGCCGTTCTCGACCGTCCCGGATGACGACAGTCCGACGCCACCCTCGATGAAGTCGAAGTTCGAAAGGTATTTCTTGTCCGTGATGTCATTGGTCTGCGCGCCCACGATGATCTTCATGCCGTGATATGCGGCGTACGTACGCATGTCCGCGATGACCTCGCCGATACGCGATTCGGAGAGTTTGTCCGGCTCCTGCAGGTACACCTGCCCGAACATGAACACCTGCACGCCGCGGTCCATTGCCCGCTTCGTAATGAAGCCAAGGTACGTCCGGTATTCCTTGCTCGAGAGGTCCGGCTCGCACGTCCCCTCGCCCCAGGCGTTCTCGGAGCCGTCCCGGCACATCTTCTTGAAATCGAAAGCCCGTCCCTCGAACGGATAGTCGTAGTGAGCGCGCACGTCGATCGCCTCGGCGAGGAACATACTCGTCACGAACCCGCTCCGCAGATCCTTGAGATTCCGGTCGATCTCGCCGAAGTCCGGCGGTTCGAGCCAGGTCTCGATCGCACGATGAAGATAGTAGCAATGGGAACGGTTGACGAGACTCATCGTCCTGCCGTCGCCCGGAAAATCCCCGTTCAGGAGCCCGTCCGCCACGCAGCCTTGCCGCTTCATCCGGCTCATCGAGGGGTCCGGAGGCGGCGGTTTGAGCGGTTCGCCAAGAAGACCCGTCACTTTGGAAGGTGATGTCTGCAATGGAACGCTTCCGGTGTCAGCCGGCATCGAATCGGTGGGCACCGACAACGTGGTATCCGTCGTAACGGTTCCCGTCTCGGAAACGCCCTGGTGCGGCCGAAAAATAAGGTACGACGAAACGCCTCCCACGAGCAGGACCGTGAGAAAAGCCACAATCCGTGTCTTCGGCGCTCTGAATTGGATCATACCGGTACCAGTATAACAGAAAAAGGCTCCCCGGGTTTTCACCTGGAGAGCCTTCATGCAGAACAGGGGCACGGAGCCGGTTATGACTCACGGAGAAAGTCTTCGAGTACCTGCTTCTTATTCTCTTCGGTCACGTGTTTGGTAATGACCGGAACGATGGGATGGAACTCGTGTCCTTTCGGACTGGAGAACGACTTCGATGCGAGTGCAGCCATTTTCACGACTGAATTCAGAGGCACCTGCCCGACATATTCCTTGCCGGTGACCGCATCATACACGACCGTGTTTCCGCTGATAGCGACACCCTTTCCAAGGAAACAACCGTCCCCGATCTGTGCACCGCTCAACAGCACGCAACCGGCACCGACCATGACGCGGTCCCCGATGCAGACCGGGTCCGCTTCCGGCGGCTCCAGCACTCCCCCGACCTGGACGCCGGCCGACAGATGGCATTTCTCTCCGATCTGTGCGCACGATCCGACCAGGGCATGGGAATCCACCATCGTTCCGGAGCCGACGGACGCGCCGACATTGATGAAAGCGGGTGACATGATCACACAGCCGGACCCGATATGCGCGCCATATCTGATCACCGCGTTCGGAACGAGGCGGATCTGCTCCCGCATGAACCGTGATTCGTCGTAGCCGGCATATTTAAGCGGCACCTTGTCGAAAAAGTTCGAATAGCCACCCTTGAAAAGAACGGATTGTTGATTGCGAAGGTAGGTGAGAATCGCCGGCTTCACGAACGCCTTGGTGACCCATTTCCCTCCTTTTTTCTCCGCCGCTCTGACAACGCCGTCATTGAGCAGTCTGACCACGAGGTCCGCCATCTCCACGACGTACGGATCGGACACGTCAGCATCATCACCCGCTGCCTTGCGAATCCAGAGGTTCTCAAACAGATGGCCGATAGCTGACAAATCGTACGTCACGATCTTCGCCCATTTTCCCTTCCCACCGAGCAGGGCCCGAGCGAAGGCGTGCGACGTCTGCGGATTCTTCCTGGCATCACTGCAGACCACATCCGTCAGGCATTTCTCGACAATGTCGATCATCTCGTCTGTCAGTGGAAACGCATTTTCGCACACACAGTCATACGCGATAACACTCCGTATCCTCGTATCGGCCCTCTCCGCTAATTCGGACAGCAGCAACATGAGGGCTGCCGACACGTATTTTCCCGGCCCGACCTGGAATTCTTCGGCGCCGATCGAAAGGGTCACGACCGGTACCCGATTAATACCGGAGAGTTCGAAATAATCACGTAATAGTTCCGCATTCGCGTTGATGTCCCCCGTAAAGGACTCAGCGACTCGATTCTTTTTTTCCATTTCCGTCATCTTCATTTCCTCCCGAAATTTAGATTGTTCAATAACAAAAAAGCACTTTCCTGTGCCCAACCTGTATACCAGGAATGCGGGTGCCCGTCAAAGAAAACGGGCCATCGAACGCCGTAACCGACCGAATTTTGATATTCATTCATATTTCATGGCTTATATAAGCCACTTATT
>DATMYW010000007.1:0-12233 GCA_035560715.1 Candidatus Fimivivens sp.
GGAAATTATTTGTTTAATTCCTTTTCTTTCCACCCGAATTTTTGCTTCTTTTATCTATTTGGAATGATCTTAAGGCAGCGAAGCAAAAACTTCGGATGATGCCGGAACGTTGTTCGCAATTCCACTCCGCTCCACTCTGAATAATGCCTGCGGATGGTCGCCTTCTCTGTTCCCTTCCACTGCGCTCCACAGAGCTCCGCACAACGGACGCCTATGCACCGCTTCGCTCCGTTTTTTCAGCCAAAATTTCACTTATGTTCTGAAAAAACGTTGCATACGCGCCGAGCATTAGCTGAAATAACAACAATTTTTACATTGCTCCTACGGAGCAATTAAGCGGGACAAATTTTTAAACTTAAAGCGTTATGAGAATTCGTTTAGTAAGAGATGAAGATTATGCGGCAATCGCTCGTCTTCATCGGCAAACAATACGGAATGTAAATTACAAAGATTACACAGAAGACCAAATTAGTGCTTGGTCGGCTCGAACCAATGCGGAACGTTTTCGCAGTAATGCTGATAAATGCAAACGGTGGGTGGCTGTAGAAGATAACAAAGTAGTCGGATTTTGCGACCACGGTTTAGACGGTGAATTCTGGGGGTTGTATATCCACAAAGATTTTATTGGCAAAGGCATTGGTTCTCGCCTCCTTAAGACCGCTGAAGACTCGCTCGAAAAAATGGGGTTTAAAAAAGTTAGTCTAAAAGCCACAGTCACAGCAAAAGAATTCTACAAAAAACATGGGTATAGGGTCATAAAAAAAGATTTTCACCCCATAAATAATCAAAAACTGGAAATCTTTGACATGGTCAAAACGCTTTCTTAAAAATTTGTCCCGCTTTTTGGCTGACGCCAAATAAAAATTGTCGTTACATCAGCTAACAGCGTGTATGCGGCTACGACTCCCCTTCGGTGAGCCTTCGCCCATATTTGCCAGTGGTAAGCACTTCGTGCAATTATACCACTGGCAAACATCGCATACTCTGGAACGTTATTCGCAATTCCGCTCCCCGCCTGCGCGCGGACGCTACGGACGGACAGGCGCTCCATTGCGAATAATGCCTGCAGATGGTCATCTCCCTGTTCTTCTCCACTGCGCTTCGCGGAACTCCGCATAACAGCGAGGTGCGAAATATCACTCCGTTCATCCCTCTCCGATCGGTTTCCGGGTTTCGATACATTCCCGCGCGACGCGGATGAGTTCGTGGACCGGGCCGTCCTCCGGGAGATGTGCGTCGTCGTTCGCATAGCGTTCGACGGAGCCGATCACCTCCGCGAAGAACGCCCATTCGGCCTCGGACGGATTCCCGGAACCGGAAGCGAGATCGATATTCCCCGTAAAGAGCCGCTCCAGCGTCTTGGGTGTCGCCGCGGCGTAAACGCCGGACAGTCCGCGATATTCCCCGAGCGAAAGCGCGCCGTCTTTCGACTCGATGCCGTATCGGAGCGTCATGCCGCCCTCGCGACGTAACCGCTCCTTCTTCTTGGCGATCCGATTCCTCGTCTGGGAGTCGGCCTCCTCCTCGTCACCGATGAACTCGTCGACCGCGCAGATCGGCTTCCCGTCCCGCGCAAGGTCCACGATCATGAAGTCGACCAGATGCTCGTAGTCGTCGTATTCCGCCGTCCTCGTAGCCAGAAATCGAGCCCCGAGGATACGATTCACGACACAGAAGAGCGCCATCTCGCCGATCTCCCCGGGCCGAAGCGACTCCGATCCCTTCCCATATTCCGTACGTTTCCCATCGACCTGCCGACGGTCCGATTCGACCGTCCCGTCCTCATGCGGACCGCCGTTCTCTTTCCGGAACACTTCCATATCGATCCGTCCGTCCGAAAGCAGGACCTGACGCTCACCGAGCGACGGCAGCTTCTCACGGATCGTCCCGTTCAGTCGTTCGACGGTCACGACAAGAGCCGCCGGCAACACCTCTGCCGCCCGCTTCCTCGATTCGAGACTCATCGTCTTCGGTATTTTCCGCTCCGGAAGAGATATCTCGCCGAGTATCTTCAGTCCGGGTCCTTCGCTCATATGACGTACGAAAAGGATAATCTTCCTTCCATGATATCAGATACGAAGAAATTCAGCCTTCCGCTATAAATACGCGCCCTCTGTCATCGAACCATACCCCTTCCCTTTCCATAAGCTTTCGTTTCACATCCTCTCCTCCGCGGTTCTATTTCCCCGCCCGACCATCGACACGGATGACCCGATGACGGGGATCGACCGGCAATACCGGTTCACTGTGGCAGTTCGACAAACTCCGCCATCGTCTGCAGATCCCGAAAGAGATGTTCCAATTCGGCGGTCGGCATTTTCAGGTCTTTCGATTGTTCGTCTTCGAGGATGGTATACAGTTTCGAAAAATCGGCATTCGGAAATTCCGTCTCAGGATGTTCCCGAACGTACGCGGCCGTCGTCATCTCATATTTCAGATTGAGTGCTTTTTTTGAAACGGGATATTCCAGAAGCCAGCCGTTATCCCCCTTACCGATAAGCAATAAATCGCTTTCAAGATACGGCAACGTTTCATGGATGAAAGCTTTTCCCAAGATATAAAAGAGAACGGAATCCCCGCGACGGACAAATCCGCACATCGAATCGGCATCATAAAACGGATTAGGAAGCTGAACCGAATACCCGTCAGGATGTTCGCTTCTGTCCCTGGTGGCGAATTCTCCCAACGCCGCACAAGAAGGATTATCGACTAGGTCGGGAACATCCCTCGACAAGAATCCCATTGGCAAACCGATTTCGCTCACATCCCCGACGATCGTGTCGTACGGAAAAGACATCCATTCATACATCTCCCCGGAATATCGCACCGACTTCGCTGTCGGCAACACATCATCAAACCGATCCATGTCGGGCGCATTCTCACTTTCACTTCGCACCTCTGGAACCGATACCGGAACGGTCGAAGACTGGGAGACGATCCTTGCCGGATTCCTCTTCTGGGAAACCGCTCCGAACCGGGACGGCGCCACATACGAGAGCCACGACAGACCGAGGAGCAATGCCATGAGCACTACGAATATCGTCACCGTTCGTGTTTGACCGATTTGCATAATAGTGTGTGTTTCCGTATGTGAATCATATCCGATTCATGTGTCATGCGTCCAGACCGGATACCCTTCGGACTGAAGCGGACGCCTTCCAAAAGCATCAACCTTCGTTTTTCTCTTTCCCCTCCGCGATTATACTCCCCGGGACGACCATCCGATCGGATGACACGATGACACGGGATACACGGGTCAAAATTTTTCGCCATGAGAGACCCGACCGCGCGGGCGGCGCCGGGAAACCCCGCCCGTCGGGCAACTTCGCCGTAGCTCATCGTCCCGCCTTTTGGGATTCCCGAAACGACCGAGAACACAGCCTCACGAAAACACCGTTTCATCTTCCATTCGCCGTTTCTCATATTCATCACATCACCGCGCGCGTCAGCTCGGCGCCGCACGGCCAAACGTACGGTTTACGCCAACGTGCCGATCAGCTCGTACAGTTCGTTCTCAAGATCTCCGATGTCTTCCTTCTCTATTGAACGTAAATCCGTCCAACGCGGCGTCTGCGATTCCAGATCATCCACCTCATTATCCGTCTTAAGTCGTCCGGCCAGCGGCATGCAGACAAAGAAGAAAAGAAACGCGTGATACGCCTCGTCAAGCGGAGCGTAGTAAAAAAAATTTTCCCTGAAGAGCGCCATTTCACCGATTTCGACTTCCAACCCGGTTTCTTCGCGTACCTCCCTCCGAAGCGCCTCTTCCATCCGCTCGCCTTTCTCAATACCGCCCCCTGGAAACCAGAGCTTCCCGCTCCCCTTGTTTCGCATCGTGAGAATTTTTCCGTCCCGCACGATCAATCCGTATACGCTCGGCCGAAAGAAGAATTTCTCCCGTGGAAGGGAAACGGCATTTCCAAGATGGTTCTTACAGGAAATCATTTCCATAGACTGGGAATATATTTATCAAGCGTGTCGTTTGTACGGACCCGATACTCTTTCGACCCCGTAAGATCTCGAGAACACAATCGCGGGACATGCTTTCGATCTCCTCGGGCGGACACGGGGCCCGCCGCTACGCCCGGAGATTTTCGGCCTTCGACTTTATGGACTTGATTGGCTTTCGACTTTTCACTTCGGACTTTTCACTCGTATATGTTCCTCGATCCATCGCCTCTCTTCCGGCCGCTCGGGGTGGAAGACCAGCTCGACGACGCCGTGCACCTCTTCCTCGAACAGCTCCTCTTCGCGGCCTGCGAACCAGTCGAAGCTCGCCATGTATTCGGACGTCGGCGCGGTGTGACGCACGAATGCTGATTGGCAGAAGAACCGCATAAGCGACAGGATGGACGAAGTCGGCGTCCTGCGCCGCCCCGAGAAGATACCCTTGTGTCCGAACCGCATGAATCCGTCCCCGTGTTTTTCGACAAACCCGGCAAGCACCCGGAAAAACAGCGGGAAATAATGGTAGTGCTCATGGACGTTCCAGCCGTCCGGTTTGCGTCCGAACAGTTCCTCAAACCGCACCAGTTGACGTTCCCATTCCCCACCGACTTCCCGCGCCGACAAGCATCCGAAGAGGAGCCTCGATAGGAAACTGATTCCGCGGCTGATGATGCCGTCCTCGGTCTTCTCCCCCGTCCCGACGAGCCTCGTCAGTTCGAGATGGATATCGATCGCGACCCCGGTCTTCGCAAGCGCCTCCGCGTCCTCTTGCGTCACCCGGTCGACCATCACCGCCACCCGGTCCAAGAGCCCCTTCTCGGCCAACGGCAAAATCTCCGCCGATGCGCTCCGGAGGCCGTAATCGTCCGCGGAAACGATGTACCGATCCCGATCGAGAAAAGATGCTTGTTTGTTCATAATTCGATGCGTTCGCGTCCCGACCATCCGTTTCAGCGCCCATTATACCACGTTGCTCGTCCATTGACGGGACTCCGGAAACAGGGTACCGTCATACGGCAGGAACCTGACTCTTTAACAACACACAACGACGATTGCTCCATGGAACATCAGACCAGCACGCGGTCCGCGCTCCGGTTCGAGATCGCGACACTCATCCCGTTCATCCTCTTCATTCTCATTCCGCTCCGATCGGTGGCCGTGGAAAAGGCGGATTCCACAAGTTGGCTTCGCATGCGACTCAACGGACAGCCCTATTCCGACCTTTACTGGACCCCGGGGTGTTCCATATTCGTCGGAAAGGATAAAAAATGGATCTTGGTCCGTGTCACCAGAGATCGTATGGAACAGGAATTCTCCATCTGGACCGACTCCGCCAACTCATGGAATACGACCGGTTCGGGCCCGGAAACGAACCTGTTCAAAAAGTATTATCGCAAGTCGGCTCTGAACCTCCCTGAACCGGTACGGGACCTGTTCGGGCCGTATTACCACCTGAAATGAAACGGCACGACAGCACCGCCTCCTCTCACGAACGCGGTGCTTTATTTACACGTACGAGACGCTCCGGGGACCGTGTCAGGACATTTAAGGACCGCTCATCGGATATGTCTGAAATCTCCCGTACGATATCCGTATATGCTTCTGCGGACCGTTCGATATCAAGGCTGAAAGACCACTAAACAGACACCGTCGCGGGCTTCTCACGACGGTGTTATATTTTTCCCGTCGGATACCGATCTTCCGAAAAGAAACGAGATTCGCCCGACTCTTGACTTTTCGGCGACTGTATGATACCATATCCGGTTACATAAAACGGCCTTTCATTTACAGCCAGACAAACAACAAACACTCACACCCATGAAACAAGCACTGCGATTCCTCACGTTCGTCGCAATCATCTCGTCGACGAACACCGCGTTCGCGGCACCGACAAGCCTGGAAGAAGCAAAACGTCTTCCGACGTCAAGCGCGAATACTCAGGTATCCGCGACCTCGGTCTGGAAGATGAACACCTATGGAGAGAAATCGTACCGGATAGTCGCGTACGAGGCCGTCATAGGAAACGCCAGGGCCAAAATCATCGATGACAGTAGCAAGCAGGAGGTCTACGTCGTCACCGAACAGGCCGGCGTAAGCCACAGATTTTATGTCATCCGGCATAAAGACGGCTCGTGGTTCGGATACGAGTGGTTCGAAATACGAAATCGCGAGGGACATTTCGATTTCTCGTTCTCCGGAGTTCGTCGAAACCTTTTCGGGATGTATCCCAAGAGGTACGACGTCTTCGGGAACACGTTCCTCAACTCGGCGAAACGGGACCTACCGAAGCGGATCGTTGACCGGATCGCGGGGTACTTCGAAACCGAAAAATAAATTATGCCGTCGCTCACGAAGAGGACGGCATTTTTTTCTCCCTTTTGGTCAATACCCCGCATTTTGCTGAAGATAGATTCCGCGGGACGGGACTGGATCCCAGGTCAGGCCAGGGATGACAGATCGGGAGATATCTCGCAGCTTGCCGCGAGGAGTTTCATTTTTTCCGCCGTTTCCCTCCCCCGCCGGTCCGTTCCTCCAAGGCGCGGATCTCATCGCGAAGGATCGCGGCGGTCTCGAAATCGAGCACTTTCACCGCTTCCTTCATCTCCTTTTCCTTGCGACGGATCGTCTTTTGCGGGTCCTTGTCGAAACCGGCCTCGTCGATGGCAAGGATCGTGCGGACCGCCTTGTCGTGTTCGCTCTCGAGATCCTCGGTGATATCGTGAATGGTCTTGCTGATCGTTTCGGGCGTGATGCCGTGTTTCTCATTGTACGCGACCTGGATCGCCCGGCGACGGTTCGTCTCGTCGATCGCATACTTCATCGAGCCCGTCACCATATCGGCGTAGAGCGTCACCCGACCGGACACGTTGCGCGCCGCCCGACCGATGATCTGGATGAGCGACGTCTCGGACCGGAGGAACCCTTCCTTGTCCGCATCCAGGATACCGATAAAGGTCACCTCGGGCAGATCGAGTCCTTCCCGAAGCAGGTTCACGCCGACCAGACAATCGAATTCGCCTTTGCGGAACCGTGTCAGGATCTTGATGCGGTCGATGGTCTTCACGTCGCTGTGCAGGTATTCGGCCCGGATCCCCTTCTCCTTCAGGTACCGGGACAGGTCCTCGGCCATCTGCTTCGTCAAGGTCGTCGCAATCACCCTGCCACCACAGCCGATCTCAAGTTCCGTCTCACGAATGAAATCGCTGATCTGCCCGGGATAATAGTTACCATCGACGTTTCTTACTCCGCTTTCGTTCCCCCTTTTTCCTGCTCCCCTGCCCGAGGGGAGCTCCTGAGTCCTCGAAGGTGAGGGGTGGGAGAGTTCGTCTTCAGCTAATCCAAATTGAGAGTTAGAAGCGCGGACGGGCCGCACGGTAATCTCCGGGTCGACGAGTCCGGTCGGACGGATGACCTGCTCAACGATCTTCCCGCTCGTTTCCCGCTCATACTCGCCCGGCGTCGCGGACGTATACACGACCGCGCCCACACGCTCGTCGAATTCCTCGAAGCGGAGCGGTCGGTTGTCGAGCGCGGACGGCAGACGGAACCCGAACTCGACGAGATTCTTCTTGCGCGCCTGATCGCCGGCGTACATGCCCCGAATCTGCGGCACCGTGACATGCGACTCGTCGATGACAGTCAGGAAGTCCGGCGTACCGTCCGGGAGGTGCGGAAAATAATCGAGCAGGGTCTCCGGCGGCGCGCCGGCGGGACGGAATGACAGCTGCCTCGAATAATTCTCGATGCCGTTGCAGTAGCCGATCTCGGCCATCATCGCGAGGTCGTAATTCGTACGCCGCTTGAGCCGTTCGGCCTCGAGCAGCTTCCCCTCTTTCTCGAACTTCGCGAGCTGCTGCGCCAGCTCCTTCCGGATATTTTCGATAGCACGTCCCTGCTCGTCCCTGTCCGCAACGAAGTGCTTCGTCGGAAACAGATACACCGACTTCGGGAATCCTTGAATTTTCTGCGTGACCGGGTCGATCATCGTGATATCGGAAATCGCGCTTCCCGAAATCCCGACCAAATAGACAGTCTTCTCCGACACCGGCATGATCTCGATACGGTTGCCGAGCGCCCGGAACGTTCCCGGCAGCAGGTCCGCGTTCGTCCGGGTGAAAAATATCGAGACGAGCCTGCGCAGCAGCTCCGGTCGCGAACATGTTTCGCCGACTTCGAGCAGGAGATGATTCTTCATATACTCTTCCGGCGAACCGAGTCCGTATATGGCGGACACCGACGCGACGATGATCGTATCGCGCCGGGTCAGGAGCGACTGCGTGGAAGCGTGCCGCAACCGGTCGATCTCCGCGTTTATCTGTGCGTCCTTCTCGATATAGGTGTCGGTGATCGGCAGGTACGCCTCCGGCTGGTAGTAGTCGTAATAAGAGACGAAATAGTGGACCGCGTGGTCCGGAAAGAACGACTGATATTCCTGCGCGAGCTGTGCCGCGAGCGTCTTGTTGTGCGCGATGACCAGCGTCGGCTTATCGTATGCCTGGATGACATTCGCCACGGTGAACGTCTTGCCGGAACCGGTCACGCCCAAGAGCGTCTGCCGCGCCAGCCCCTCGCGGAGACCCGAAACCAGACCCTCGATGGCCTTGGGCTGGTCCCCCGCGGGACGGTACGGCGATTGCAGGTTGAAGACGGACATACTATCGCTCTTCGTAGAGGCGGGGCATGCCCCGTCTCTACGGGAAACGGGAAGGCATGCCTTGCTCTACCGGATACATTTCGTTCGACACCGACCAGTAAACATAGCATACACCCTTCCTTTTGGAAACAGAAAAAGCAGGGGTCATTACGACACACCTGCTTTTCCCTTTCGTTCCTATCCGCCGCGGCATCAGACTCGGACCTTCTTTTTCGACAGCCTGCGGATTCCTCCCGGTTTCCGGATTCCGGGTCCTGTCCGGGTTCTGGCAGATTTGCCTTCCTCGTTCGGTCGCCCATTCGGCGACGACTCCTGTCGCGTACGCGACATTCCGACATACAGTCGGAATCGTTGCAATGGTGTTCGCATATTCCCCTCCGTCGTTTTCATCCTTACCCGATACATCAAACACCCGGGCACGGAAAGTATACACCTTCCGCGAAAACGAAAAAAGCAGGGGTCGTTGCGAATCGCCTGCCTTTTCACGGTCATTGCCGTCCGCCACCGAAATCTAGTTCTCTGACTTCCGGACGAAACCCGTTACCAGGGAGACGGCGAATGGCCGGACGACGAGCACCGAGATCGCTTTGCATACGACGAACATGTACACGGGATACGAACCGGTCGCGAGTGACCAGTGTTCGACCGCGAACAGGTTCAGGGTATTCCCGGCACTGGACAGCGACCGGGTAAGCTTGTCTTCCGATTCCGGCTCATGGAACGACTTCCTGAGAGTCGGGAGCGCGCCCATGCCGTCGATGAAGATGTTG
Source organism: Candidatus Fimivivens sp. (assembly GCA_035560715.1). Classification (GTDB taxonomy): domain Bacteria; phylum Patescibacteriota; class Minisyncoccia; order Moranbacterales; family UBA1568; genus JAAXTX01. The sequence continues at coordinate 9,373 of DATMYW010000007.1, forward strand.
ATATATATCACCGTAAGCGGAACGATCGGATTTTTTTACGAATAACGAGAACGGAACGGGCCAGAGAACGAAGCTTCCCGCGGATGCGAGGATGCAGAGCTTGTTCAATCCGCTCCATCCCTCGCCGTCATTATATCGGAGCGAGACCGCCCCCCCACCCCGTCCGGATCCGACACCTCGGACGAGCCCCTCACGTTCGGACATGACGCGAGGTGACGACCGTCCGCTCGCGTCACCCCGACCGAAGACGGCATTTACATCTTTCACTATTTCATCGAAAAAACGAGGCTTACATGAGACTCTTTTTTTGTACGTTTCGAAGTTCAGAAAAAATGTACCTGACCTGCTCTGAAGAAAAGATCCCTCCTGGGATTGCCGTTCCGGCCACCGAGCCGGAATCTCTGCCTTGGATCCCGGGCTGGACCCGGGATGACAGTGTGAAAAATCTGAAACGCGGAGATGATTTCTACAGATCGACAGAGCATACCTGACCCGTTTTCTGATGCCTTACGTTTCTTTCTGATTCCACACTTTCGATGGCGCCGTAACGAACAACGGACTATCAAGAGCTCTTGATAGTCCGTACGAAAACGATCGTCAGATTTCCGATTTCTTCGCGTCCCACTCCGACATGGACCGCAGAACGAACGCGATCAGGGACACGATCATGAACGCCAGATCCATCGATGCCCTTACGATGGCCGTGGGGCCCATGAGCACGGAGGCGAATACGAATACCAGGAAGTAAAACACCGGCAGGCAGAGGAATATCAGGGCACTGATCACGCCAGCGTCCATCACTCCCTTCCGCTCATATTCACGCGCTCCGAACATGATGATCAACAACTGGAGACCTACCCCGACCATGGCGATGCTATAGAAATCGACCGATGAACGGCGGACGCGTTCCGCGGTCGAGACGAAGGCAGCTGCCGTTCCAAACGATTCGTCGATCGCCATTCCGACGAAAATATCCAGAATGCAGCCCAACAGGAACAAGATCACGGCGGTCCAGCTCCTTTTTGAAAATTCTGAACGGCTTTCCATCGTCCACCTCCTTGTGATGTGAGAAGATTTTTCTTGAATCGAATTGTAAAATATTTCGTATGATAACGCATTTACAAGGTATTGTCAACCCGCCAAGCATCGACGCGCTCGGTCTCAACGAATCCGAGCGACTCGTAGAGCTTCACGACGTGATTGTCCGGATGGACGGCAAGACTGAGCTGACGGAACTCTTTCAGTTCGTCGTCAAACACTCTTTCATAAACCATAGCGCCTGATATTGCATTATACCCGACACCTTTTCCGATACGAGCGGACTGATGCCAATCCATTTTCAAATAAGAAAAGCAGGCCTCGCGAATGCGTGACCTGCATAATAACATCCTTTCATCAAAACTCGCCACCTGCACCTCCGCCTCCGGTGTCGCCATCGCTGAAAGTGATACTGCTTTCCGAGGATGAACTCAAATAGTTCGGCCTGGAATCATCCGACAAAAAGGGACTCGCGACATATGAGCGGCCACCTTCATCAGGCCGGCTTGACCCATGCGATGCACCGGACGAAGCACGACTTCCCGACGGACGTGACGACGACCGCGTAGAGAACGATCGCCGTGGTACGTATGTCGGCCTCGGAGCGACCTCGTCGACGGCGGATTGTCTGATCGACCGTGCTTCATCGTTCAGCAGCTCAAGCAGCAGCGCCGCTTCAACGAAGTCAAACTGCTTCGGACTGGGCCTGCTTGACAGGTCACGACGGAGACTTTCATACTTCTGTCGCCGATCTTCACAGCGATCGCGAAGATGCCGTGAGACGCCCGGCTTCCGAACCGCGTCTTCGGCCCGATCGATGGCGACACCCGCCGTGGCAAGCTTCGCATCGATACCGAATACCGTCTGGCGAGCTCCGCGGTATACCCTCATCAGCTCGGACAGTTCCGTGATATGGGAAACAGCGGCACGTCTCGCATCGCTCCAGTCACTCTCATCGGAACGTTCACCCATGCCGGACAATAACCCGTTGAATTTCGATGCTATGGCCGCAGCCTTCTGACGGGCTTCCGTAATGGCTGCATCGGTGACGTACTGACTGGCATTGTCAATCTGTCGGTTGAAGGAATCCATCTCACGGTCGAAATCAGCCTTGAGATGCTCCGCTCCCTCGCGACGGTTCCTGGCTCTGTGAGACCGAACGAACAGATACCGGACTCCGACCCCGACTCCGACAATGGCGAGCACGACAAGAAACACCAGTGACACGTCTTCGACTTTCGCAGCGAATCGGGCTTTGTCGGTTGCCTCGACCCGCTGTATGCTCTGCTGATGTTCCGCGGAGATCTTCGGTCCCAAGTCCGCCATGATGTCCCGCGACATCTGCTCAAGCGCCGGACCGATATCACCATTCCGCAGACCGCTTCCCAGCAGCGGCTTCGCACGGTTGAAGATTCTCCCGCACTCAACATCCGTCAATTCCGTTTCAGCCCCCTTTCCGGTCGTAATCCTGGCTTTCCGGGGATTGATACAGACCGTTATCAGGACACCGTAGTCGTCACCCTTTCGACCGATACCGGTCTCATGAAAGACATCAACCGAATACTCGTCGATCGTCGCCCTTCCCGCAAAGTCCTTCGTCGTCAGCACGACGATCTGGACCTTCGAATCCTTCTCATACCCCGTGAGGAGATGATTCAAGTTCGACTTCGATGATTCGGAAATGATACCGGCGAGATCCGTAATCCGCTCCGTGATCTTCGGGAGTTCTTCGCTTTTCTCTCCCGCCGCGATTACCGTCCGGCCTCCGTGAACGAGAAAGAGCGCCAAAAATACCGCCAGGACTTTCATGAATTTCCTCATGC
>DATMYW010000008.1:0-20019 GCA_035560715.1 Candidatus Fimivivens sp.
ATTTTATGAACATATTACTCGTGACCGACATAGGATTACGTTCTGGAGTATATTTTTTGGTTACGAAAGAATGATGAGTGAACCTTAAAAAGCGAGGCATACAATGAAAAGGGTGATGTTTATTCGACCCGCATTGGAAACGGATGCGGTGTTCGATCCGATCCGGACGACGAATTATCTTGGCATCTGGTACCTGTCCTCGCTCCTGAAGGAAAAGGGGTACAACGTTCGGTGTTTGGACGAGGTTGTCAGGAACGGAGGCTTCGAGAAGCGAGTTCTGTTCGAGCGGACCATTAGAAATGGCGAAATTTCCGAGACTCAGATCGACATGACATTTGAGGAATTTCGGGAAAGGAAAATGGCGGATTTCAAACTATCCGAGGAGGATTTTTTGGCGAAGTACTCCGCCTTCAGGAAAAATGGCGAAGTGAACCGGACTATGGTTCGAACGGGAAATCCTATTCAGGAGACCCTGAAGGAAATTTGGAAATGGAAGCCTGATGTCGTTGGGATTCCGCTTGTCGCGACGGCGAATTATGTACAGTCGGTTAAACTTGGGAAGGCGATCAAGGATACTTTCCCGGCCGTGAAAGTCGTCTATGGTGGTCAGCACTTTCTTGCCGGCGCTGAAGATTTTCTTCGGGAGTATCCATGGGTCGATCATATCGTAATCAATGATGCGATTACGGTGATCGAAGGCATCGTAGAGGGACGGCGATCAGAGAAGATTATTGACGGAGGTTTTCAGGAGATGAGCGCTTATCCATTGTTGGACCCGGCGCTTATCGAGGAAAACGGATACCCGTCGGAACCTACGTATACCTTTACGTCGTCTGGCAGGAAGACGGTTGACTTCATGTTCTCCCGAGGCTGTTTCCGGCACTGTGATTTCTGTGTGGCCGGATGCCAGAAGGGAAACCATCTGACCAGGGCTTATGACAGGCTTGATGCTCAGTTGCAATTGTTCAAGGAACACGGTTACGAGGAAATAGTAATTCAGGATGACGCGTTTATACCAGCAGACGAGCGAGATGCCAAAAAACACCTCGAGCGGATTCTCGGACTCATGAAGAAGTACGGATTCTTCTGGCAGAACAACGGAGGAATAGACTTCGAACTGTTGAGCGACGAGGTCATGGATCAGTTTATCCGTTACAATCAGTCTGGGGAGGGAAGGTTGACGTCGCTTTACGTCCCGTTTAATCCGAGGGGTGCCGTCGAACAAAAAAAGCAAAGCGCGGCAGGCGTGATGATCGAAAAACATAATGCTCATCTTGAGAATCTCAAGCGGTTGAGGAATGCTGGGGTGTACGTTTTCTCGTCGGAGATTATCGGGACACCGGAACACACGGTCGAGGTTCTTGAAGAGGATATCCGATTGCATGAACAATTGGTCCGAGATGGATATCTGGATGCGGCACTCACGCTTGTAGCGACCTTGTTGCCAGCGACGAAATGGTATCGGGAGCATGCGAATGGTATCGTCGATGTTCGCGATTACGCCGGATATTCGTTGTTTACGGTTCATGCAAGGACAAGGAATATATCGGATCCGAGAATCATCGAGCGTTTTTTGATTAGAAGGGCAAAAAGCCTGAATTCGGTACAACAAACGTATCCGTGGGGGAGCGCTTTTCCAAACACTAAATAGGAGGTGGTAAACAGAGGCAGGATGGAAACCCCGTCCCGCCTCTTGTCTTATCTGGCAGAACATGGTCCTAACAAAGGGCATGTTATGCTTTAAAGACAATCCAATGAAGAATCACTTGCGGATATTTTCGTCTCGTGTTATCGTGTGGAGGTTAAATCATAGGGTGAAGCGTACAGTGGTGCGGGTGGAGGCCCCGATGGGGCTTCGTGACGGTTTCGTCACGGCACGACGGTACGGCTTACGTAAGCATATGGCGCTCACGCATGCGCAGAAGCAGAAGGTGACGAAGGACGTCAAACGGCACGAGAAGGACACCGGCTCGCCGGAGTACCAGATCGCGATGTTCACGGAGAAGATCAAGAAGCTCACGGCTCATCTCAAGAAGAACAAGCAGGACTTCCATTCCCGCCGCGGCCTCCTCAAGATGGTCGCCAAGCGCAAGAAGCTCTTCGCGTATCTCGAGAAGACGGACGAGAAGGCGGCGAAGGGATTGAAGAAGACGCTCGGCCTGTAGCGCATGTGACCGCCCCTCGGGCGGTCCTTCTTTTTTCGGCGTCAGGGGCGTATAGTGGAAAAAGGAACGATTTCTCGTTGTCGTTTCGATCGCATTTGCTCCATATGCCTGGGGTGGAGAATATCGACACGCGGATCCCTCCGTTCTCGGACTCGGTCGGGATGACAGAGGGTGATCGGAATTCGGTTATCGGTGATTGATCATTGGTTATTCTTATCGTTATGGCAAAACTTTTAGAACAGCGCGTCGGCATACTTGTCGACGTGTCGAATCTCTATCACAGCGCGAAGGTGGTCTACAAGAAGAAGGTCAATTTCAAGAACGTGCTCGCTGAGGCGGTCGCAGGCCGAAAATTGGTCCGCGCAATAGCGTACGGGATCACGACCGCGGAAGCGACCGAGGAGAAATTCTTCGAGACGATCGGGACCTACGGGTACGACGTGAAGACCAAAGAACTGCAGATCTTTCATGACGGGGCGAAGAAGGGGGACTGGGACGTCGGCATCTCGGTCGACGCGATCAAGATGGCGCCTAAGCTCGACGTGATCATACTCGCCTCGGGCGACGGGGACTATATCCCGCTCGTCGAGTACCTCCAGGGGACCTTCGGGTGCCGGGTCGAGGTGGTCGGATTCGCGGAGTCCGCGAGCAGCAAGCTCGTCGAGACTGCGGACGAGTTCCTCAATCTTTCATCGGACCGGAAGAAATTCCTGCTCGGGGGGAGATAGGAAGTCCGAGAATATGAAAGCCGCCCTCTTGGGCGGCTTTCTTTCTTGACTCGACAATAGTCGTTTGGTACAATGGCAACGGACTCGACAGCCCTTTACCGGTAAAGCCCCTGAACAAGACGCTTCAACGTCAAACCGGGAGTTTGAATAAGGACGAGAGGGGAATAACCCAGATCGACAGCTAAGGCTAGGAGCAATGATGCGAAAGTCAGGTTAAGGTACCTGATGCCGAAGCTTCGAACGCGAAAGAGCGACTATGGGGCCGTGTCGCTCCTCAAAACGTGTGGTAGAGTCCATTGCCGGTAACCCATAATCAGGTTGCCGGCTTTTTTATTGACTTCCCGCCCGTTTCTCCGTACAGTAGAAGGCAGGTAATCATTGGCAACGTTTCGGACGCGCGTGCGCGGCTCAAATCTCAAAAACGAGGAAAGAACGGCTTTCTTGTCTCTTTTTTGCGCTTTGGGTTCTCGTCCGTCCGTCGGGGACACAACGCTATGCAGGAACAGAAGAGTTGGGCGCTCCAGCTGGGCGGCCGCGAGCTCCGTGTATCCACGGGGCTTTTGGCGAAGCAGGCGAGCGGGGCGGTGACAGTGCGCTACGGCGAGACGGTCGTCCTCGCGACGGCGGTCATGTCGAAGCAGGCGGGGCAGTCGCGCGGATACTTCCCGCTCATGGTCGACTACGAAGAGCGGTATTACGCCGCCGGCAAGATCAAAGGATCGCGCTTCATCAAGCGCGAGGGACGTCCGTCCGATACGGCGATCCTTTCGGGTCGCGCGGTGGATCGGACCGTCCGCCCGCTGTTCGACGGACGCATGCGCAGCGAGGTGCAGGTCGTGACGACCGTGCTCTCCATCGACGGGGAGAATGATCCGGATATCGTCGCGATCATCGCGGCGTCCGCGGCGCTCTCCATCTCGGACATCCCGTGGAACGGGCCGGTCGCCGCGGTGCGGGTCGGTCGCATGAACGGCGAATTCATCCTGAATCCGTCGACGGAAGAACGTGAGAACGGCTCGAACACGCTCGATCTCGTGATTTCAGGTACCAAGGACAAGATCAATATGATCGAAGCCGGCGCGAACGAACTGCCGGAAGCGGATATGGCTGAAGCGTTCCGATTCGGATTCGAGAATGTTCGGAAGATAGCGACCTTTATCGAGGGAATCCGCGACGAGGCCGGAAAGCCGAAGTCGAAAGCCATCGTACTCGCCGGACCTGACGGGTTCGATGAGGGACTCAAGACGTTCCTCCGCGAGGCGGGGCTTGCCGAAGCGCTGTTCTCCGACAAGAAGAAAGAGGAGAAATATGCCGCGATCGGTGAAATCGAGACGAAAATGAAGGCATATATCGCCGAGACGTATCCGGATGATGCGGCGAACCTCGGGGAAATCTCGCATCTGGTGATGGACGAATTGTCCGATGAAATCCTGCACGAGAAGATCCTCAAGGAGAACAAGCGGCCGGACGGACGCAAGCTCGACGAGATTCGTCCTATCAGCTCGCATGTCGGCGTATTGCCGCGGACACACGGGACGGGACTCTTCACCCGCGGCGAGACACAGGCCCTCACGGTGACGACTCTTGGTGCTCCCGGCGATCAGATGATTGTCGATACCATGGAAGTCGACATGAAGAAGCGCTATATGCACTTCTACAACTTCCCGCCGTACTCGGTCGGTGAGGTCAGGCCTATGCGCGGACCCGGTCGGCGAGAGATCGGACACGGTGCGCTCGCGGAAAAGGCGCTGCTGCCGGTATTGCCGTCACATGAGGACTTCCCATATACGATGCTTCTCGTTTCCGAAGTGCTCGAGTCCAACGGCTCCTCGTCGATGGCATCGACCTGCGGGTCCACGCTTTCGCTCATGGATGCCGGCGTGCCGATCCGCAAACCGGTCGCGGGCATCGCGATGGGCATCGTCGAGGGTGACGGGGAATACCGCGTACTTTCGGATATCCAGGGAATCGAGGACCACTTCGGCGATATGGACTTCAAGGTCGCGGGTACGGCGGACGGCATCACCGCGATGCAGATGGACGTGAAAATCGATGGGCTCGTGCCGGAGCGTCTCGCGGAAGCGCTGAAACAGGCCAAGGAAAGCCGTCTCTTCATTCTCGGAAAGATGCTTGAGACGATAGCGGAACCGCGGACGGAGATGTCTCCGTACGCGCCGCGTATCATAACGCTGCGCATCAACCCCGACAAGATCCGCGACGTGATCGGTCCCGGCGGCAAGATGATCAATCGGATCATCGATGAGACCGGCGTCTCGATCGATATCGAGGATGACGGATCGGTCTTCATCACCTCGACCGATGAGACGAGTGCCAAGACCGCGGTTGAATGGATCAATAACCTGACCCGCGAGGTGAAGGCCGGTGAGATGTTCCAGGGCCGGATCACGCGGCTCATGAACTTCGGCGCGTTCGCGGAGGTTCTTCCGAACCAGGAAGGGCTCATACATGTCTCCGAGCTCGCGGATTACCGCGTTGAGAAGGTGGAAGATGTAGTCAAGATCGGCGACGTAGTGCCTGTCATCGTCAAGGAGATCGACAGTCAGGGGCGCATCAACCTTTCCCGCAAGGCGGCGCTTCACCGACTCGAACAGGAAGGTGCCCCGTCAGACGAATAGGTTCCGTCGGATGGACCATGAAGAAAGCGGCCCACGCGGCCGCTTTTTTTCATGCGTCTTCAGTGCTATACTTTCTCTGTCAGACGTATTCCACATACCACTATGAGCGATCTCAGACTTGTTTTTCAGAAAAACGGCGAAAAATCGGTCGCCGACGTCTCGCCGGAGGAATACAAGAGTATCCATGTGATGCAAGACGACATCGATGCATTGTCCGGGAAGGTGCCGGAAGTGAAACATGCCGCATCAGCGGCTTCCTCGAGCGCTCCGGTCGCAGGAAACCCGTTCCTCGACGAGAGTGCGTCAGTGGAACCGTCCACGGACGCGTCGGCGAAGGCAAAGAGCGAAAAAGGAAGTTTTCTGAAGAGGTTTTTCGCGAAGGCGAAGGCTTCGAGACAGGAAACCGAGATTGGGGTGATACGAAAGAAGCGTCTCTTCATCGTCATAGGTGCCGCAGTGGTCGTCATTCTCGCGATCATCATCATATCCGCCATCGTCTTTCGCGGAAATCCGGGGACATCCGCTTCGGTGCCGACCGTCGTCCCCTCGGTTCCCACGGTGCCGGTAACACCGCCGGTCCGGGAGGCCCCTAAACAACCGTATTCCACGGAAAACCCGAACTATCTTCAGATCGACACGGAATCCGCGACCGCGACCCCGGACGGTATCGTGTCAGTCCTTGAAAGCACGTCGGAAAAGGTCGTCGCGATGGCTCCTTCGCTGCCGGTGGAGTTTCTCGTGCGTGACGTGAACAATAATCCGATCGCCTTCTCGCGGTTCGCCCATTTGCTCGGACTCGTCATTCCGGACGACTTCCTTTCGAATCTTGATGAGACGTTCTCGATCTATTTCGTACCGGATGGCACGACGATGCGCCGCGCTGTCACCGTTACGGTGAAGGATCCGGAAAAACTCGCTGTCGCGATGAAGAACGATGAGCCGACACTTCCGTCGGCCTTCGGACCGTTGCTCTATGCCAAGGGCATCGTCGTCCCGGTATCTTCCGAATCCCGTGACGGATCCTTCGGTTCGCTTCCGACGAGATTCGCGATCGTCGATCAGGTATCGGGCGCCTCATTCGATCACGTCATTTTCTCCGGAAAGTTCATCATGGCTACGAGTAAGGCGAGTTTCCAGTCAGTTCTCGGAGCGGCGGTACGAAGCCAGGCCGGAAATCAGCCGTAATAGGCCGGAAAAATAAAAGTGAACGGACTTCTTTTTCCGAAGAAATTGTTCCGAACGAAAAAAAATTCCGTCACTCGCGAAAATTTCCCGTAACGACGCGATAAGAAACGGGAACGATTGACCTGACGCGATTTTACTGCTATACTGTATCTGTAATGCTCATTGAAAACGGTTTCGGTGAACGGCGAAAGAAGCTTCAGCCACGAATCCCCCCTGATCGTGACTGAAACCTCTTTCACTGTTCAAGTGTGGAAGTTAGAACTCTTCTTCCACCGCCTCGGATCTGACCCGAGGACCCAAAAGAAAAACAAAAAGAAGGCGTCAGACGAACGGTAGGTCACCTCGGGGTGGCGGCCCGCTCGTCTGACGTCTCGCCTTCGAAGAAATAATACTATCGAAGGAAAAAACAAACAGAAAAAGAGACAATCGTTCTTTCAACAAAGGCCAAGAGCCAGAGAACGGTGAAAGGAAAAGTCGTCAAACAGTCAGAACGACGGCAACAGGGAGCATGTCGACAAAATACATGCGGCCGAAATGGATCACTTTCAGTGAATAGCTTACTTCACCCGGAGTTATTCGCGGTGACCTCGCCACATGTTGGGACATGCGGTCGGGCGTCCAGCGTTTCCAGTCATAAATATATTTTTTGGACTACGGGCCTGGCGCCCGACACCCCAACAATCTTCCCGGAAGATTCAGGGGGTCGGGCCGGACGGTGGGTGAGTGATGCCTTGATAGGGCGTTTTTTTTGTTTTCAAATCGGAAAGAATTGGGATATCATACACGCATGGGATTGATAAGGCGATTTCATCTGACGAATCCGACGGGAAGTCGCGGTGAGGATATCGCTGCGACGTTCCTTCGATCGCTCGGATATCGAATCCTGGATAGGAATTATCGGAACGATCGCGGAAGGGCACTCGGGGAAATTGATATCGTTGCCAAGGAGGGAAAGGAGCTTGTCTTCGTTGAGGTCAAGACGCGAACGATTCCGATCGGAAGCGTACGGACGGTCATTCCCGAGGAGAGTATCACGCAGGGGAAACTGAGACGACTTTCCCGGATCGCCGAAGGGTACGTGAAGGAAAAGCGGATCGACTCGGTCCCGTATCGTTTCGATGCCGTATCGATTCTGATACGGGAAGGCGCTGACAGACCCGAGATTCGCCATTTGAAGGGTATTTTTCTGTAAGACCCGTGAGTTTCGAGCCGGCGCGCCCGTCTTTACTTTCCCTTCGCGACGTCGTACAATTGCTTCAGGTAGCCTTATTTCAAGCCTATGACGATCAGCAATGAATTCCGCGAGGAAATGAAAGCCGCACTGCTTGCCGAGAAGAGCCGACTGGAAGGGGAGCTCTCTCGCTTCGCCGACAAGACCGAGGTGCCGGGCGAATACGAGGCACGGTTCGAGGATATCGGTTCGGATCGGGATGACAATGCGACGGAAGTCGAGCAGTATTCTGATAATGTCGCTCTTGAGGACAATCTCGAGGGGCGACTCGCGGAAACCAACGCGGCGCTTGCACGTATGGAGGACGGAAGCTACGGGAAATGTGTTTCCTGTGAAGGCGATATGGAGGAGGGCAGGCTCCGTGCCTATCCGTCGGCAAAGGAGTGCATGGCGTGCCTTCGGAAGTGACATGACTTCCCCGCGAATGAAATCCGTCATACTCTGCCGCGACCTGGCTTTGGTCGCGGCTTTGGTTTTCGTATGCGTGGAGTCGACCTCGCTGCTTTCCTCACCTTTCGGAGCGTACTGTAATCCGCACGGTCCGTGGGGTTCGGCGATTTCGAACGGGGTCATGATACTCATCGTCATACCCGTCATCGTGGCGGGGTGTATCGCGCTCTTTCATTCCAACGCCCGTGTCGTCCGTATCGCGTTGATCCTGATCCTGGCCGGCGGGATCGGAAACCTTGTCAGCCGCGTCCGGTTCGGATGCGTGTTCGATATCATGTTCTTCGAGCGGTATCCGGCATTCAATATCGCCGACGTCATGCTGACCTTCGGAGGCGCGATCCTCGCCTGCGTACTGCTTCGAAATGAAAAGGACGCGTCGCTGTGATATAGTGAAGGCATATATCGAACGCTATGCCCGCACGGATTTATTCGATGGCGACGGTCGGTTTGGATGGGGTGACGGTCGAAGTGGAAGTAGACGTCCTCTCACAGGGGCTGCACGCGTTCACGCTCGTCGGACTTCCGGACACGTCGGTCAAGGAATCGCGCGAGCGTGTAAGTTCGGCCATAAAGAACAGTGCATTCAAACCGCCACACCAAAACGGTCGTATAACGGTGAGTCTCGCGCCTGCCGACCTTCCGAAGCAGGGACCGGTGTATGATCTACCGATCGCCCTCGGATATCTCCGGGCGACCGGTCAGCTCGAATTCGATCCGAAAGGAAAGCTGTTTCTCGGGGAACTCGCACTTGACGGGGCGGTGAGGCGGGTGAACGGCGTCATCTCGGCCGCTATCCTGGCGCGGGATGCCGGGTATTCCGAGCTGTACGTCCCCACTCAGAATGCCGAGGAAGCCTCGCTTATTCCGGGAATCACTGTTTATCCCGTGAAAAACCTGTTTTCCCTTGTCTCGCATCTGCTTGGTCGCGAGCGAATCGAGGCGTTCGTACCCGATCCGGCGTCGCTCGAAGATGCCGATACGCACCTTCCGGATATGGCGGAAGTACGGGGGCAGGAACATGCGAAGCGTGCACTCGAGATTGCCGCCGCCGGTGGTCACAACGTGATACTCGTCGGGCCGCCGGGTTCGGGAAAAACGCTTCTGACTCGCGCGCTCCCATCCATCCTTCCGGTCCTTTCTCTTTCTGAGAGTCTCGAAGTGACGAAAATTTTTTCAGTCGCCGGAAAACTTTCGACCGGGAGGGCACTCTTGCGGAATCGGCCGTTCCGCTCTCCTCATCATAGTGCCTCCGCGATTTCGCTTGTCGGCGGCGGAAGCATACCGAAGCCCGGTGAAGTGAGTCTCGCACATCGCGGAGTGCTGTTCCTCGACGAGTTCGCGGAGTTTCCGAAGTCCGTACTGGAAAATCTGCGTCAGCCGCTCGAAGACGGGTTCGTTTCGGTATCGCGCATCAAGGGAACGAGCGTCTTTCCGGCACGATTTACGTTGGTGGCGGCGATGAACCCATGTCCGTGTGGGTATGCCGGCGATCCCGAACGCATGTGCTCGTGCTCGCCGTTTCAGGTGAATCGCTATCGTGAACGCATATCGGGACCGATCCTCGACCGTATAGACTTGCAGGTATCCGTCCCACGTCCAAAGATCGAAAAGCTCGAGGAAACGGGCTGTGGCGAACCGAGTGCGGATATACGCGAACGCGTAGAGGCGGCACGCGAGCGACAGACCAGACGCTACGAAGGTCGGGGGATCCACACCAACAACGAGATGGGAGCGGACATGATCCGTGAATTCTGCGTGCTCGACGACGCGTCGAAAGAGTTGCTTCGGGGTGCCGTGTCGGAATTGAAATTGTCCGCCCGCAGTTATCATCGGATTCTCAAGGTCGCGCGGACGATCGCGGATCTCGCCCTGGCGGACGATATTGCGCCTGGACACATCGCGGAAGCACTGCAGTACCGTTTCCGAAGTGAATAGCCTCGGAATTCGTAGGTTGCATACGGAAGGCACGGTGTTACAATGAACCTTCCGATGTTCTTCGGGCCCCACGTTACGAACCGAATGTGTCACACGACATGCGGAAGAAAGCAACAGTCGTATTCGCAGTGATATTGATCGGAGGCGCTTGTGCCGCCGTTTTTTTGCTTACCAGAGGGGAAAATAGGATTTTCGATGCTGGGCTTCAAAAAATGGTCACGATCACCGTCGACGGGTTTCCGTTGCCGTACGGACCGGTGTCAGCGTCGACCGTCGGAGAACTGCTTGATTCGTCGGGATTGGATATATCGCAAGACGATCAGGTGTTCCCCGATCGTGGGATAATGCTTTCATCAGGCATGGACATCCATGTCTTTCGGATGAAAACCGTTTCGGTAACGGCCGACAAGATCACTCGCGTCGTGGACACGACGGCACGTACGGCAGACGAGGTGCTGCTCGACGCGGGAATACCGGTCGGAGACGATGATCTCGTGACTCCGGATAGTACGACACTTCTTGGCAGAAAGGGAAAGATAACCGTGACGCGCGTCGAGATCCGCGAGGAATCGGTCGACAAGCCGATCGCATTCCAAACGTCCGTCACGGAGGATACCTCTCTGAGCTGGAGAAAGAAAATCACCAAACAGAAAGGAGAGAACGGCACCCGCACGATCCGCTATCGTGTCAGCTATCATGACGGTAAGGAAGTAGCTCGGAAGTTGCTCGGGAGCGAAGTGACGAAAGATCCGACGCAGGAAGTAGTCGTTCAGGGCACGTATGTCAAGGTTGGCAAGGCGGCCACCGGACAGGGGACCTGGTATTCGTTTACCGGGAAACTCGCGGCGGCGAGTCTGACGCTTCCATTGGGAAGCTATGCGCGCGTGACGAATCCGGAAAATGGTAAGTCGGTCATCGTGGTCATTAATGACCACGGCCCATATGGAAAGGGTCGCATCATCGATCTCGACCGGGTCGCCTTCCAGCAGATAGCCTCACTCGGTGCTGGTATCATCGAGGTGAGGGTTGAGCCGGTGTTGAATTAGTTTCGAGCCGAATGCGAAAGGCGAACGTCGAAGACCGCGTGGTCCGAATGTCGGACGAACACGGAAATGATGTGATGTGAAGTCTGAGCGGCAGATGATGTATACTACCGGCATGGAAACCGTACAAGCGAAGAAATCACTCGGACAGAACTTTCTCCGCGATGTCGATATCATCGACGGGATTTTGGAAATCGCGGACCTCGGATCGGAAGATCGGGTGCTTGAGATAGGTCCGGGAACGGGTGCTCTCACATCTCATCTGCTCGCGCACGTGGCGTCCGTGACCGCCGTCGAGATCGATCACGACATGATCGTCCGTCTCGGAGAGACCTTTTGCGAATCCAAGGGCTTGTCTTTATTGGAAGCGAATATCCTCGACATGGATCTCGGCACCTATCTTCGCGACGCCGGTTTCGAGGATGGAAAGTACAAGATTATCGCGAATATCCCCTATTACATAACCGCTCCGATCATCCGTCTCCTCTTGTCTTTGGCGATACGTCCGGAGAGGATGGTGCTCATGGTGCAAGAAGAGGTAGCCGACCGTCTGACGGCGCCTCCCGGCGGTATGAGCCTGCTATCCTTGTCGGCACAGTACTATGCCGACGTGACGAAGGAACTGTTCGTACCGAAGACGGCATTCGACCCGGTACCGAAGGTGGATAGCGCCGTGATCAGTCTCGTCCCGAAGCGCGAATTCTCCGCTGAATCGGACCGGAAACTGTTTCGTATAGCCCGCGCCGGATTCGCGGCGCGTCGCAAGACGCTCGCGAACAATCTCTCCTCGAGCCTTCGTATTCCTCGCAAGGAGATCGAGTCGATGCTTGGGTCACTCGGATTGTCGACCCTTGTCCGAGCACAGGAACTCGCAGTCGATGAGTGGATACGATTTTCGGAGCGGATCGATCGATGGGAACGGCAGCCCGAACGATAGCGAAAGAAAAACCGACCGAACGGTCGGTTTTAATGACATATGTCGGTCAGGCAAGGAGCATGAGGGTCGTGATGATGCCGTAAACCGTGACGAGGAGCATATTCCAGCCCGGGAGGGCACGATACGAGCCCCAATGACCATGCTTCCTGCCGGCACGGCGCACGGTGAGGAACGCGAGGCTTCCGAAGACAACCGAGGGGATGAGGAGACCGACTTCATGCAAGACGACGGGACTCGCGACATAGCAGGCGAAGAGGGCCGATCCGATAAGCGTTCGGGCGCGCTCTTCGCCGAGAATGACGGGAATCGTGCGGACGCCGTCCTTCTTATCACCTTCGATATCCTTGAAATCCTTGAGCGGAAGCGTTATCGCGTAGCAGACGAAGAGGAATGAGAGAAGCGGGAATGGGACGGGGACGATATCCTCGACGGGTGAGAGGATCGAATATCCGGAAAGTAGTATCGCAATCCCCGCGGCTGCGGAGAGTGACGTTGCGACGACGGGGACCCGTTTCAGTCGCAGTGGCGGCATTGAGTAGATCCAGGCGATCGCCTGATAGGCGAGGAGAAACATCATCGCCTTGAGACTCACGATGGCAGAAAAAAGGATCGAGACGGAAAAGAACAGGATTCCCATCTGCCGATACGATGATTCCGGAATCGCGTGTTTCACGAGCGGTCGCATCGGATTCGTGACTGCGTCGATGCCGCGATCGGAAAGGTCATTTCCGATGACCGAGGCGATCCAGGCGCTCTCGATCGCGGCGATCATGACAATGACAGAGAGGACTTCAAACAGGTGGAAATCCGGATCCGCACCGGCATAGATCATGGCGAGTCCGCCGCCGAGGAACAGGAGTCCGCCGTGCCAGAAGGCCTGAGGCCAGCGTACGTTACGCAGAAGGGCCATGAATACCCTGCGGGAAGAAACATAGAGGTATGTGCCGACCTGCGTGACGGCGAGAATCGCATAGACGAAACTCATCCGGATCCCGAGCGACATCCTCGGATCCGCGATCTCCTTGCCGAAGAACCGACGTGGGGAGATCATGTATCCGGCGATATCCGCGTCCGTCACTCCGAGGAGTCCCTGACGGGATGCGAGCGCCGCGATGGCGACATAGGACGGGAACGTGCCGAGTATGAAGAAGGCGGTATAGGAAAGGAAAATGATGCCGAGCGCCCTGAGCGGTTTCCGCAGGCGGATGAGCGTATAACATCCGAGCGCAAGACTCATAAATGCGACTTCAGCGCGGACACCGTAGGTGATACCCATGCTTGGTGAGCCGCCGAAGAAGTGGAAGTAGTCCGAAAGGAGTGCCTGAATCCCGTCGAACTGATAGAAACTCCAGAATGCCTGGTCGCCGAAAACGATTTTGTCGATCACCGGCGGGGTCCAGATAATCAAAAATCCGACGAGCAGTACATTCGTTGCACGAAGCCAGGAAGAAGCGCCCGCGAGCCGTACGATCGGTAGGAACAGGAGGAAAGAGAACAGGAAGAAAAGGAACGTGTGGGAAAATTCGTAGAGGACGTATCCGAGAGATTCGGAGACGAACCAGTTGGTACCGTTCTCGACGAACAGGCGGACAAGGATGATCGCGAGAAACGTTATTGTGAATCCTCCGAGCGAAAGCGGCGTCGTTTCGATCGATTCGATGGTTTCGAAAAGCGACCGGTCAACAACGCGCATCATCGATCGTATGCGGAGCGTCCTTTTCTTCATAGTACTGGAAATGGGGATTACGCGCTCCATTATAGACTGTTTTCCGATATTTGAAGATACCGCGTCTTGCAGGGGTGCCGCGCGTCGTCCGGATATCGCATCGCATTGTTATCGCGGGCGCGGCCATCGTCCTCGTGCCGTTCTGCGGATCTCCACCTTCACTGATTGTCCCGCAGACTTGCTCCCCGGCAGTTCCCTGCTATACTGATGTAGTGGCTTATTCGTGTCTATCAATCGTATGATTTTCATACTCATTCTGATCGTGGCGGTGCTCTTATGGGGTGTGGTGGTCTATAATCGACTCGTCGTCCTGAAGAATCGTACCGATGAGTCCTGGAGCGATATCGACGTGCAACTCAAGCGTCGGTATGATCTTATTCCGAATCTCGTCAACACGGTGAAGGGGTATGCCGCGCATGAAAGCGGGGTTTTCGAGAAGGTGACCGAGGCGCGGACCCGTGCGATGGATGCCGGGAGCCAGCAGGAGAAGGCGGAAGCCGAGAACGCTCTTGCCGGAACGTTGAAAAGCCTGTTCGCGGTCGCGGAAAACTACCCCGATCTCAAGGCGAATCAGAACTTCCTCGAATTGCAGCGTGAGCTGTCCGATACGGAAAACAAGATCCAGTCCGCTCGTCGCTTCTACAACGCGAACGTCCGGGACTTCAACACGATGATCGAACGTTTTCCGAACAATGTGGCCGCGCCTCTGTTTAATTTCGTGAAACGCGACTTCTTCGAATTGGAAGAAGAGGCGGCGAAGAAGCCGGTCGAAGTGAAGTTCTAGTCGGTTCCCGCTGGAAAAACTCCCGGATATCGGGTATAAAGGGGAGGCGACAGCCTCTCCTTGTCGTATCTCTCGAAGTTCAGCCTTTGAAATCACGAGGTTGAACCTTGAAAACCTCTTCTTCAAGCCTATGCCGTCCATGTATACCAGCTATGACCGCAATATCCGCCTGACCGGGGTTTATCTCACGGGATTCTTGGTGGTCGTCATCGGAATCGGGTACGTGTTTTCACAGGCCTTGGATTCGCCTGGAATACTGCCGATCGCGGTCCTGCTCTCAACCCTTATGAGTTTCGGCTCGTATTGGTGGAGCGACAGCATCGTACTCTCGATGAGCGGCGCACGGCCGATCGATTCCGAGGATGACCGTGAACTGTTCAGGATCGTCGAGAATCTCGCGATCACGGCCGGACTCCCGACCCCGCGCATCTTCGTAATCGACGATACCGCCATGAACGCGTTCGCGACGGGGCGTGACCCGGAGCACGGTGTCATCTGTTTCACGACGGGTCTTCTTTCTCGGCTCGACCGCTCCGAGATCGAGGGCGTGGCGGCGCACGAGCTTTCCCATATCGGCAACCGGGACACGCTTCTGTCGACGGTCGTAGTAGTCCTGGTGGGGTTTGTGGCGCTTTTGGCCGACTGGTTCCGGCACTCGCTCTGGTTCGGACGAAATCGGGATGATGACAATGGAAACGGTCAGCTTCAGGTGGTATTCTTTGTCCTGGCCATTATCCTTTCCATTCTGGCCCCACTCGCCGCTACGCTCATACAGTTGGCCATATCGCGAAAGCGGGAGTTCGTCGCGGATGCGTCAGGTGCTCTTCTGACACGCTATCCTGAGGGGCTTGCCTCGGCCTTGCGCAAGATTTCCGGCGACACGGAACCACTCGAAGCGGCGAACCGTGCGACCGCACATCTTTATATCGCCAACCCGTTCAAGGGCGGAAAAGGGGCGAAAATTTTCATGACCCATCCGCCCGTCGAGGAACGCATCGCGGCACTTCTTGGTGGACATGTGACTGACAACTGATAACTGACAACTTACGACGTTCGGCTGTCATTGTATGTATATCGATACGTTTTCGTTGTTCGTCGTCGGTTGTAAGTTGTGAGTAGACGATATGCCCAACTATCAGGATTTTCTCAAGATGGCGCGGGAACGGCAGGCAAAAGTCGGCGTGTCGAAAGGAGGTGTCTCGTTCACGCGTCATGCGGAGTACAAGATGAAACAGTACGGCTTGTCGGCACAGCGGGTCCGAACGGTCATGCGTAACCCGAAGCGGATACAGGAAGGGGTTGCCAAGGATACGGTGGCCGTGATGCAGCCGGTCTCGATGCGGCGAAAGGATGGAATGGAGACGTGGAGTCAGGAAATATGGGTGATGTATGTCCAAGCGAAGAGTCGCAAGTTAAAAGTCCATAAAGTCGAAAGTCAAAACATCGGGATCGGATCCGGCGGAGGGATTAGAGTCATCAGCGCTTGGCGGTATCCCGGGGTGAGTCCTAAGGGGAATCCGATCCCGGAGGAGATTTTGCGTGAAATCGAGGAAGGGAGTATCTTTGAGGAGGAGGGGATAATCGGATAAGACCATGAATATGACCGATGAAGTGAAACAGGAAGTGCCGAAGACGGACAAAGCGTCGGACCTTAAGGGAATCCTTTCGCAGCTCGAGGTGCTGCTCGACGAGTACATGGTGACGAAGGCGCCGTTTCAGATTCCGGACAACGGCAAGGAGCTGATCGTGAAGATCGCTCCGTATCTGGTAATCATATCGGCCATCATCGCCGTCCCGGCCCTGCTCGCGGGACTCGGTCTGTCGATGTTCCTCGCTCCGCTCGCGCTCCTCGGCGGGCACTACGGCGTGGCGGCATTCATCTCGCTTATCTTCGCGGCGATTTCGCTCGTCATCGACATCATGGCGATTCCCGGTCTTTTCGCCCGTTCGAAGAAAGGTTGGAGACTGACCTATTACGCGACCGTCGTCGGTCTCGTTGGCAGCGTCTTTTCCTTCAATATCATCGGTGGGATCATCGGTGCCATCATCGGGTGGTACCTCCTGTTCCAGGTGAAGGAGAAGTACGCGAATTAGCAGTTCATGTCGGTTCGAAAGCCGCTCCATATCGGAGCGGTTTTTCATTTAATCAGTGACGGGCTATACTGGAATCATCGAAAAACGGTCAATCATAAACGGATACGGATATGAAAAACACCAAAATCGTCACGACTATCGGCCCGGCGTCGGAATCCAAGGAGATGCTCCGGGCGCTCGCGGAGGCCGGAATGAACGTCGTCCGTCTCAACTTCTCGCACAACGAACATGCGTGGCATCGCGATGTCATAAACCGTGTCCGGGAGATATCGCAGGAGCTGAATCAGCCGATAGGCATACTGGCGGATCTGCAGGGACCCCGCATCCGCATCGGGAACGATGCGGAAGTCGCGGTAGCGTCCGGACATTCGGTCCGTGTCAGCGATATCGGACACAAGGAGACGCTTTCCGCTTCGGATCTTGCGACCGTCTTCCTCGATATAGCCGGCATATCCGATCCGCTCGAGGCGGGACATCAGGTGCTCATAGAGGACGGTACGATCCGACTCTCCGTCACGGGCCGGGAGGAAGGGTGTGCCATCGCGACGGTGGAGACCGATGGGCTGATACGGCCTCGCAAGGGCGTGAATCTGCCTGATTCCAAGCTTGATCTGCCGATCCTTTCCGAAAAGGACCGAAAAGACCTGTCGTTCGTCCTTAAGGAAGGAGTCGATTTCGTCGGTCTTTCGTTTGTCGGGTCGGCCCAAGACATCGAGAGCGCCCGTGAAGTCATGCGGGCCGAGCTGCCCGAAGGGGCGCGTCTGCCGGATATCGTTTCCAAGATCGAGCGCAAGGAGGCGATCAAGAACATCGACGCGATCATCAAGGCGACGGATGCGGTCATGGTGGCTCGCGGCGACCTCGGTATCGAAATGCCGGAGTCCGAGGTGACACTTCTGCAGAAGGATATCATCCGCCGAAGCCTTATGGCGGTGAAGCCGGTCATAGTAGCGACGCAGATGATGAAAAGTATGACGGAACAGCCGATTCCGACACGCGCCGAGGTGAGCGATGTGACGAATGCGGTCGTGGATCATGCGGATGCCGTGATGCTTTCCGAAGAGTCGGCTATGGGCAAGTATCCTGCGGAGACCGTTTCCATGATGCGCGAAATCATCACAAGGACCGAAGAGTCGCCGTTTGACGACGTGTATGACGCCTTGGACCTGAATATCCATTCCGAATACGCCACATTGATCCGGAGCGTGTACGAGCTGGCCAAGAGTTTCGAGACCAAGGCGATCCTGCTGCTTTCCATGAGCGGATTCACCGCCAAGCTCGCATCCCATTTCCGACCGGATACGGGTATCCTGGTCGCGACGAACGACCGTCGAACCTATGATCGCATGGCGCTTGTCTGGGGTGTGCGCCCGTACCTGTTCGATGGGGACAAGGATCTCGACAGCTTTATCGACAAGATGGTCGATTCGGCCAAGGAAGACGGAATCCTCGCGGCCGGTGATCAGACGGTCGTATTCCTCGGCCGCGTGCCCGGCAACCGCGATATGATGCGCCTTGTCGGAATCCGGGAAATCGGTTAATGGATCGGTATGGAAATGGAATTCGGAGACGCCTTATCGGGAGAGGCACGGGAACAGGAGCGAAGTCGAAGGAGACGTGTTTTTCTCGACTCTTGCGCGCAGCGACTTCAGACGCTCGAACAGGACGGGGTGTTTCCGAGCGATTATATCGAGGCTCGGTTTGCGGCGGCAAAACTTTCATCTGGTGATTTCAAGAATCCAGAGGCCGAAGGCGAGTCGTTCGCGAGTCTTGGCGTGAAAGAACGGAAACGGTTTCTCAGCGCGATCGACACGTTGGTCGAAACCGTCCGTCCTGCGATTGTGAGGATAACAGGGAGGTTGGACGGGCTGGAGCTGAAGAAACTTTCTGGAATAATCTGGGGAGAAGCCTTACCGGTCAGCGTACATGATATCCGGAAATATCTTGAGCGGCCGTGGGAGGAGTTTCGGGATGCCGTGCGTTGCTGGAAAGAAGATCAGCTCTCTCTGCTTCTTGCAGTCGAAAATCCCGATTTGGACAGGCTTACCAGCGCCTATGGAGAGATGTTCGCGTGGAAGGACTCGTTATCGGATTCGCATGACGGATTAGATGAAGATGACCTTACAACACCTCCCTCGGTCCGTATGTCGGAGGACGGATTGGAAAAACTCTTCTCGTTCGCCGAGGATCGACTGCTACGGAAGGCGGACGATTTTCGCGGACGGATAGAGGATATATTGGAGCTGAAGGAATCCGAAATTCTGCTCCTGCCGGAATTCGAAGAGTCGCTGTATGCGGAATACAGGAAGCTGAGTGACAAGATGGATACCTTTCATGAGGATTCGGCGAAAGTGCGAAAGTGGTTCAGAATACTGGATCAGCTGACGGAAGATTCCCGATGGGATGACGTATTCAAGGCATTCGATCGGGCGATCGCGAGGGCTGCTCGACGCGGTTCGGGAGAAGAGCCTGTTTAGGAGTCTTGCCGCGGGTAGAAAACCTGCTCTTGCCCGACGAGGAAAAATACGATAGGCTGTCTTTCTGGGGAGTCAGTGTATTTTGTTCGAAAAGCGCTTTTCTCAGGTGTAATTGGAGAGGTGGCCGAGCCCTGTATCGTACGGTACAGGGCCGAGTGGTTGCCCGTTCGTCACAGCGAACGGGTCCGCGCACTCCGCAAGGCGGAGATGTCGCAGAAAGGTGCACGCCTGTCCGAATTCAGAAGTCGTCAGTTGTTCGTTGTCAGTCGTCAGTTACTATTGGAGAGGTGGCCGAGTGGTTGAAGGCGCGCGCTTGGAAAGCGCGTTAGGGGCAACTCTACGCAGGTTCGCCCGGGCATTCGCCGGGCGCCCCGCGCATGCGGGGCGAATCCTCCGATATGTTTTTAAAATAGAAGATGATATAGTTGGCAATTACGGAGAGGTGGCCGGGTGGTTGAAGGCGCGCGCTTGGAAAGCGCGTTAGGGGCAACTCTACGCAGGTTCGAATCCTGTCCTCTCCGCCAGAAAGGATTTTGAAAATGCGAGTTGTCCGCCTCGCTTTGCTCGGCGGCTAATTTGTATGGGATTTTTGGCGAAAAGGAAATGCTTTTATCAATAAGGTCAAAAG
>DATMYW010000009.1:0-34581 GCA_035560715.1 Candidatus Fimivivens sp.
CACAAGAACGGGGCCTACGGCCCCGTTCTTGGTTTCTTTCTTCGGTATGCTTACACTTCGCCGGCCTTGCGGGCCCTGCCATAGGCGTCGGCCGCCTTGATGGCGGAAAAGACCGCTTCCGGCGTGATCGGCACGAGCTCGTTGTAGATGGTTTCCCCTTCCGCGCAGGCGCGGACGGCCACCTTCATGAGATCCTCGTCGGATACGCCCTCGAGTCCGACCTGTGCGAGCGTCGTCGGCAGTCCGACGGACTCACAGAAATCATACACTTCGTCGATGAAGTCGGCCGGCTTGTCGGTCAGGAAGACCGACGTGACGACGCCGATCGAGACTTTTTCCCCGTGGTAATACTTGTGCGTCGGTTCGAGTACGGTCAGTCCGTTGTGCACGGCATGGCACGACGCGATGCCTCCGCTCTCGAATCCGAGTCCGGACAAAAGCGTGTTCGCCTCGACGACCTTCTCAAAGGCCGGCGTAACGACGCCCGTCTCATTCGATACCTTCGCGGCCACACCGAACTCGAGGAGCGTCTCATAGCAGAGTTCCGCGAGCGCGTATGCCGTCATGCTTCCCTTCTCGCCCGCGAAATTGTTCGCGTATCCCGTCTGGCAGGATTTAGCCTCGAGCCAGGTCGAGAGCGCGTCACCCATGCCGGACACCAGGAACCGGACCGGCGCCTTCGCGATGACGGACGTGTCGACGAGAACGACGTTCGGGTTCGACGGGAGGAACAGGTATCGGTCGACCGCTCCCTCGTCGGTATAGATGACCGAGAGCGCGCTGCACGGCGCATCCGTCGACGCGATGGTCGGCGCGATGATGACCGGGAGCGAAAGTGCGTGCGCGACCGCCTTCGCCGTGTCGATCGTCTTGCCACCGCCGACGGCGATCACGACCGCACTTCCTTCGGCTTTCACAAGCTCCGTGACACGGTTTATCTCCTTGTCACTGCACTCCCCGTTGAACTTCTCGAAGACGATGTCTATCTCCTTCTTGATCTCGTCTTGGTAGCCGGGAATCACGGACTCGAACACGTACGGATCACAGATCGCGAGCGCCTTCTTGCCGAACTTCGCCGACTCCTTGCCGAGACGCGACAACGCGCCCGCTCCCTGGACATACTTCCCGGGGAAAATACTCGCCTGAATCATAGCCTTAACACCTAACGGATTAATACGAAAAGACGGGCGCTTTGGGGGCACCCGTCTTTCACGACAGTCACAGTATAGCATCTTTCCGGATCGCCGTAAAGTGCCGACTGCCATCATCAAAAAGCGGACCGGAACGACACAAGATCGCGTAAAAACGTTGAAAGCGGCACGGATGTACGTACCGCTTTCGGATTATTCGCCTCCGAGAAAGGAAATCCTGATGCAGGAATCAAGTTCCGGAATGAGTGGCATCGTGAGCGCTTCTTCCGGTGTGACCCAGCGGAAGCCCTGATGTTCTTCCGGATTGATCACCGTTTCGTAACCGTCCGGGGCATCGGTACGGAACATATGGTAGACGAACTCATAGTTCGGATATCGCACGTACAGCGTGCGTTCGAAACCGATAGCATCCCTGGAAGACGTGACGAACCCCGCCTCTTCGGAAAGCTCACGCATCATGGCAACGACCGGCGCTTCCCCTGCTTCGACCTTCCCGGCAGGCACGCCCCAGGTATTTCCCTCGGGTTTCCATGGTTGCCGATGAAGGAGAGCGAAGCGACCATCGGGTCGCACGAGCCAACAAGCGACGATTTCGAACTTCGGATCGAATCCTTCCGGTTTCTGATAAAAGTACATGGCTGATCTGTTTTAAGAGTTCATGATATGTCCCTGTTTTATCGTCCCCGGAAGGTTCCGTCAAGAAGGAATTCTGATACCGTTACCACAGAGAAACCAAAACATCCCCTCCGAAGGGGGATGTTTTGGATCTTTGAGCCGGTAACGGGAATTTCGTCCTCGACGCCTGCTGGCGTCTCGTTGTCCAGGGCAGCGCTGAATGCTTCCTATTCGGTCGCATTCATCGACGCTCGAAGCCTCGCTTCTACCCGTTCGATTCCCGTACTACCCTAGAAATCAAAAAGATCACCATCTGGTGACCTTTTTGATTTCTTGAGCGGGTAACGGGAATCGAACCCGTGTCCCTAGCTTGGGAAGCTAGTGTACTACCATTGTACTATACCCGCCTTCGCCAAGGCTTCGGCGCGGCAAGCCCGCCACACACTGCTTCGGCGCGACAAGTCATGTCACCCGCAAGCGACCCTGACAAGCCGCTTAATCCGCTTCAAAGCGGAAAGTCACACTGTTCATCGAGTCGCTCTCAAGTGGCCTGACAAGTGAGCGACCGTGACGGAAATATTGTAGCATGCGGATACGTATTGTAAAGAGTGGGAGTGGGACACGGAGGCTAAGCGGCGGCTTTTCACGAGCGTTTCCCCATGATAGACTGATTTCATAATTTCGCTTGCAAAACCATGAATTCGTTTTTCACCCGCGGCCGTCTGATCGCGATCGCCGTCGTTGTTTTTCTTGCTGCAGGAGCGTGCTTCCTCTATTCGTACTTCAGCACACACAAATCACAACTCGCCGTCGGAGGCCTCGCTGTCTTCACCAAAGTCACCGACCTTCTCCCGATCGCTCCTGACACGAAGAAAGAGATCGACGCCGTCAATAGCCTCGTATCCGCCTTCACGAAATCCGACGGGCAAACGCACACCATCCTCGTCATGCTGCAGAACAACTACGAACTCCGTCCGGGCGGAGGCTTCCTGGGACAATACGGGATTCTCAAAGTGAAAGACGGGAAAATCGCCTCATTTTCCGTCGAGGACTCGAATCTCCTGGATCAGCGGATATCGGCGGATATCACGCCTCCGTACCCCTTTATCCGCTACCTCGAGACCAGGCGATGGTCCTTCCGCGATTCGAACTGGAGCCCGAGTTTCCCCGAGAACGTCACCAAGGCCGAGTATTTCTACCGGCTTTCCGGAGGGCGCGAATCATTCGAGGGAGCGGTCGCCGTCAACGCCGATGTCCTCAACGACATTATCAAAATCACGGGGCCGATCACTATCTCAGGATTCGGCACTTTCACCGGTGACAACGCGGCCATGGAACTCGAATCGGCCGTCGAGAAGAATTACCTCGGACCGGATGTTCCGGCCGAACTCAAACAGGCGCGCAAGAACGTTATGAAACGGCTCGCGGCGGAGATTGTCAGCCGCGTCTCGAATATCGGCGACCTCAAGAAATTTTCCGACCTCGGGCTGACGGAACTCCGCAACAAGAACGTCCAGCTTTTTTTCACGGACGCATCCCTGCAAAAGCAGGTCACGGACGTCCACTGGGACGGTTCGGTCGCGAAGGACTGGAACCTGGATTCGGTCATGGTCGTCGACGCGAACATGGGATCGCTTAAGAGTGACTACTACATCAAGCGTTCACTCGACTATGCCGTGGACTTCACGGGCGAAAAACCGACCGCGACCCTGACCTATACCTATGACCATACGGCGACACACGGCGACTGGCGGACGAGCGACTACCATACCTACGTGCGCGTGCTCGCGCCGAAAGGATCTATCTATGTCGAGAACAGTCGTGTAAAAACGGGAGGCGTGACTTCGGAAGAATCGTCCGGCTGGAACCGGACCGTCTTCAACTACAAGGTCGACGCGCTGATCGGGTCGACGTTGCCGACGGGAATCAGCTATACGCTCCCGCAAAACATCACCGCCGACAACTATCAGCTCCTCATACAGAAGCAGTCCGGGACCGGTACCATCCCAGTCAAGGTGACCGTGAAAACGAAGGACAAGACGTACGTGCAGACCGCCGACCTCACCAAGGACCTCCGCTTCTCCTTCCAGACGACGGACAAGAAGCAGTAGACGCTTGAAAATCCGAGCAGTCCGACAAGTCAAAACCCTTATAATTAAGAGTCGGGATCGCCTTTTCAAGGTTGATACTTCGGACAAGGGATGCTACGCTCAAATCGGTCATATCCGGGATGCCGACCATACATGCGTGATTCCCGATTCGTTATTTTTGATTCCGCCACCTATGAAACACTACGAGATCGACGTCATCCGCCACTCCCTCGCGCACATCCTCGCGATGGCGATCCTGAAGCACGACCCGGACGCGAAGCTCGGCACCGGTCCCGCGACCGACGACGGATTCTTTTATGACGTCCTTCTCTCCGATGGGAAGACTCTCACCCCCGAGGATTTCGACGGGATCGTCGCCGACATGCGTGCGATCGTGAAGGAAAACCTTTCCTTCGTCCGGAAGTCGGTCACGACGGACGAGGCGCGGGAACGCTTCACAAACAATCCCTTCAAGCTCGAGATCATCGACGAAGCCGATGCGCGCGGCGAGGAAATCACCGTCTATGAGACCGGTACTTTCGTCGATCTCTGCGTCGGGCCGCATATCGAAACGACCGGCGACATCGATCCGGACGCCTTCGTACTCAAGGGTCTCGCCGGCGCGTACTGGCGCGGAAACGAAACGAACCCGATGCTCGTCCGCGTGTCCGGATTCGGGTTCGCGACCAAGGAAGACCTCGATGCGCACCTCGCACTCCTCGAAGAAGCGAAGAAGCGCGACCACCGCAAGCTCGGCCGCGAACTCGGACTGTTCACGATATCGCCACTGGTCGGAGCCGGACTCCCCATGATGCAGCCCAAAGGCATGGTCATCCGCCAGGAAATCGAGGAACTCCTGTGGAACCTTCACCGCGACAAGGGGTATTCGCGCGTCTGGACTCCGCACATCGCCAAGGAGGACCTCTATACCGCGTCCGGCCACGCGGTCAAGTTCGGCGACGAGCTCTTCCGTGTCACCGGCAAGGAGGAGAAGTTCATCATGAAGCCGATGAACTGCCCGCACCACATGCAGATTTTCTCGGACAACCGCTTCTCATACCGCGACATGCCGGTCCGTTATTTCGAGCCGGCCACCGTCTACCGCGACGAGAAGTCGGGACAATTGGGGGGCCTTACGCGCGTCCGCGCCATCACCCAAGACGACGGGCATCTCTTCTGTCGCGTCTCACAGATTCAGGACGAAGTCTCGACCATCGTCGACATCATACGCAAGTTCTATACGGTCTTCGGCATGATGGACGGATACTGGGTCTCGCTCTCCGTCCGCGGGGCGGACAAGGAGAATTACCTCGGGAGCGACGACGCCTGGGCCGCCGCGGAAAAGGCGCTCGACCGCGCCGCGATGGAAAACGGACTGAACTACCGTCGCATCGAGGGCGAAGCGGCCTTCTACGGTCCAAAACTCGACTTCATGTTCAAGGACGCCATCGGTCGCGAGTGGCAGCTCGCCACCATCCAGTGCGACTTCAACCTGCCTGAACGGTTCGACCTCTCGTTCGTGAACGAACAAGGCGAGGCCGAACGACCGGTCGTCATCCATCGCGCCATCTCCGGCTCGCTCGAGCGCTTCATGGGCATCATGATCGAGCACTATGCCGGCGCCTTTCCCTTCTGGCTCTCGCCGGAACAGGTCCGAGTGCTACCGATCGGCGAATCGGAACGACCGTTTTCCGACAAGGTCCTTTCCGCCCTGAAAGCGGCCGACATCCGCGTATCACTCGACTCCTCGGACGAATCCCTCGGCAAGAAGATCCGCAACGCGAAGATGGGAAAGATCCCCTATCTCGTGGTCATCGGCAAGCGCGAGGCCGAGAACGGCACCGTCACCCTCGAGTGCCGCGATCACGGCAAGATCGGCGAACTCTCGATCGACGACCTCGTGACGCGCCTCGTGAAGGAGAACGATCCGCTCGGTTAGGCTCACCCGGAAATAAGTCAGGTAGGTATACCATCGTAGAGACGTCCCGTCGGGGCGTCTCTACCGCGTTTCGTATAAAAAAAGAGACGAGGCACGCCTCGTCTCTACCTTTTTTATCCGGGTAATCCCTACCGTATCGACACGAGCTCGACATCGAAGATGAGGGTCGCGTTCGGCGGGATGACGCCCCCGGCGCCCTGTGCGCCGTATCCGAGCGCGGGCGGTATGGTGAGCGTCCGCTTCTCCCCGACCTTCATGTCGAGGAGCCCCTGGTCCCATCCCTTGATGACCATGCCCTGTCCGATCGTGAACTGAAACGGCGTCCGTCCCGGTTTGAGACTCGAATCGAAGACCGTCCCGTCCGGAAGCGTCCCGGTATAGTTCACCGTGATAGTATCACCCTGTTTCGTCGTTTGCGTTCCCGTCCCGTCCGCCGTCTTCTCGATCTTGAGGTCGTTCATAGCGCTGTCCTGATTACTGGTTACCGTCTTGCTTCCGCCATTCGAACCGGTACCCTGAGGCACCGATGTCGATCCGACATTCCCCGTGACATTCCCGCTCCCCGTCGCCGTCCCGACCGACCGTACCGCCTGCCCATCCGTTTTCAGCTCGAGCGGATTCTTGGTCCCTGACGACGGAGGAAACATCCTGCTCTCTCCGGGCGCCCCGACCAGAAGCCAGACCACCGACACAAACGCGACCACCCCGAGCCCGAGAAAGAATCTGTTCATACGCGGTTCATTACTTCGAAGGAAAGTATAGCACGGGAAAATGGAAAAGGCATGGTTGTAGGCCATGCCTTTTTTGTCACTGCCTGGAGCAAGCAGGGAATTCCTGCGATTCTTGAGGCATGATGTAAAGACCGTGTTTCGCAAGATGCCAATCTCGGAATCGCGGATCAGCCGTAACCGCCCTGAACGCGACTTGTGCGATCGGCACCGGCAGTATGCCGTTATTCTCACCGGACAATATCACCTTCGCACGGACAAGCCCTCCGGACGGTACGGTGTACTGATCCACATACCAGACCGCGTTTCCGACGTTCTTGTCCTCAGGAGTCCTGACCTCATACCGGACCTTCTTGATGCGCATGCAATCGCTACGGCCCCAGAAAAAATCGAATGCCGCCTGCGAAATCAGCACGTCACCCCCTTCCCAGACCGGACGGTTCGCAAGACGTCGGGCGATGAAGCAGGTCTCGCCTTTCTGCCTGATCTCGATTCCGTGATCGGCCCACTGTATCTCCCCTTCAAGGATCGGATTGCCGAGATAGGTCCCCTCGGGACACGTATCCTCATCGACCGAATACCGCTGATGCTCGTCTTGCAGGGCGAACCGGATTTTCTGTTTGTACTCGTTTTGCGTCGCCATCACGAGAAGTTGGTACGCGTCACCGCTGATTTCGATATCCGCTTCCGCCGACCCGCTGACCGGCCCGATATAAAAGCGACCATCCTTCTTAAAAAGACGATACTCCCGTTTGGTGATGTCCAGATAGCCGTATCGGATAACCATCCCCGGACCGAAATCGCCTTTTGGCATTCCCGTAAGCCAGTATCGCCGTTCCACGTGTCCCTGCATGCGTTCCTCCTTTTTAAATTGGTCTCACCGACTGTCAGCGAGACGACATTGTTAAGCAGCCAAATTGTCCGTACTCTACCGCACTGTCAGAAAATGTCAACCTTCAAATACTTTTCCGATTCCCTGCAGAGCGTGTTGACACGGCTCAGGCATTGCGATATCATCACTGGCCGAGTGAATTGCCCTTTACTGTAACCAAACCCAAGGGAGGCACGTATGCTGACCATACTGATCTGCGACCCTCACAAGAATGTGAGAAAAGAGCTTTTATCGAATATCAGGAACCTATTCGCCACGCATCGACTCCCAACGGACGGAGCGACGACCGTCGAGCTCGACACCGTACCGAACGTGACGGGAAATACCATCCACCTCTTCGGCTACACCGAGATAGACCAAGAGGTTCGATCCATGGTAAGCGAAATGTCTCGGAGAACCCGTGTTCCGGTTTCAGCTATTCCGTCGGAAAGCTTTTCCATCTGGCTGGGTCCAGACGGATACGAGTGGACAGGATACCTGTCGGTCTACGGAACAACCGAAACAGATATCGACCAAATCGTCGGGAACCTCAAGGGCAAGATAGGGAATCCAGGCACCACGTTCGACGTAGAAAAGCATCTCATCGATCCGAACGAAAAAGATACGCGCTGTCCGTCAATTATCGTGTTCTCTGACGGTGACTTCCCGAACGACCTCGAAGCCGCCTTCGAAGAAACGAGCCTCGGCCCCGGCGTCACGGTGAGTTTCAGAAAAATACTCGGCATACTCACGTGCCTGGATATGAAGTGAATCGCTTCAACAAACCGCGAATACCCACGTTTTCATACGTGGGCTTTTTTTGTATTAGGAATGTCGCCCTCGACACCTGCGAGTGTCTCGTTGTCCGGGGCAGCGCTGAATGCTTCCTATCCGGTCGCATTCATCGACGCTCGACTGCGGCGCCTCCGCTTGCGTCTCGCTTCTGCCCGTCACGTCGCTCGCGAGCGACTGTGACCGGTTCGATTCCCATCACCGTCAGTAAACGAAAGAGACCCGGGTGGGTCTCTTTCGTTTACCTCTGAGCGGGTGATGGGAATCGAACCCACCTCTCGACCTTGGAAGGGTCGCATAATAAGCCACTATACGACACCCGCTGGTTGTTCACTTCAAAACCGGGCTCTGTCCCGTATCGTACAGGACACGGGGCCCCGCCGCTGCACCCGTTCCTCCCCTTACACCCATTTCTCTCTTTTCTCTTATTTCGCCGCCTGCGCGGCACCGGTAAGCCCCGAGAACGGGTCGATATGGACCGCATTGTCCGGGATACCCATCTCCGCGAGCATCGCCCTCATCGCGTCTGCGAACGCCGGCGCACCTATGACATAATAGAGCGATTCTTGCCACTCTGGCAAGTGCTTTCGGATCATATCGGCCGAGATACGACCCCGTTCCTCTCCTAGCAGTGTCGGAGTCGTCTCCTCTGCGGAATACGTATAGATGTAGTGAAAATCCGGAAGCGTAAGGTTCATGAATTCCTTGTGGAACGGCGCGTCGATCGGATATCGGTTCGAGTAGAAAAATACGTACTTCCGGGTATCACCCGTAGCGACGGCATCACGAAGCATCGACCGCGCCGGCGCGACTCCGACACCGCCCGAAAGGATCGCGACCGGCCGAGAATCGCCAACAGGCACCGTCGCGTGGCCGAGCGGACCACCGAGAAGAATCGACTCGCCCACCTTGAGATCCCACATCGTCTTTTTGAATCCCGTCACCCCCTCGCGCATGACGAATACGAGTTCCGCCTCGCTCGGGGCGGATGCTATCGACAGCGGTCGCATCCCGGAACGGACGTCCGACTCCACAAGCCGATCCGCCGGTATCCGTAACATCGCATACTGTCCTGCCAGGAAAGCGAATCCCTCGGGCTTCGAGAACGAAAACGCCTTCGTCCTGTCGGCGACTGTCTCGACCTTCAGCAAGGTTACGGGAAGAAAATCCATAGTCTGCATTTCGGATTATGTCGGGGCACTCGGAATCGAACCGAGACTACCTACTCCCAAGGCAGGCGTACTACCACTATACTATGCCCCGATAAACAAATCGTCACGTGATCGGGTACGACTATCACGATACTAACCTCATTTGCCACAACTATGGAATCGCCCCGCATACGCGGGGTATGCTGCCAGCACACCGAGTAGCACAGCGAATGCCCGGGCGGACCGGGACTACCTACTCCCAAGGCAGGCGTACTACCACCATAATGTCCCGAGACCTTTCTAGGCGCCACTCCAGTCTACGGACTCCCCCTTAAAAAAGCAACATCCCGCCCTTACGGACGGGATACTGCCCTATCTTTTGTGTTCGGTTCCAACGGACGGATGGAGACGGACTCCGACCGATCCGTGTTACACGACTACTTGACCGCTTCCTTAAGCGTCTTTCCGGCGGTGAATTTCGGGACGGTCATGGCCGGGATGGTGATCTTGGCCTTGGTCTGCGGATTGATGCCCTCGCGTGCCGCACGGTTGGAGACGCGGAACGTACCGAAACCGGTGATGGTCACTTTGTCCGCCTTTCGGAGCGAGTTGGTGATCTCATCGACCATCGTCTCGATGACGGCCTCGACATCCTTCTTTGAAAGGTCGAGTTTCGCGACAATCGCCGCGACGAGCGCGTCCTTGTTTACGTTTGCCATAGTGTTCACCTGCCCTTCTAGGTTTGCGTCCCGACCGGAGGTCGGGAACTGATTTCGGATTACCTCCACGTCCTATTCTAACTTTTCGCTGAAAAAAAGCAAATCCTGGCTGTCTGTCAATGGTCGGAACGCATCCGCTGCTTACCGCGCGAACTCGATCGAGCGTGTCTCGCGCATCACCACGACACGGATCTCGCCCGGATACTTCAGCTCGTCCTGGATTCGGTCGGCGATCTCGCGCGCTAACTTCGAGGCACCGAGATCGTCGGTCTTCTCCGGATTCACGAACACGCGCACCTCGCGTCCGGCCTGGATGGCATACGACTTCTCCACGGCCGGGAACGAATTGATGAGTGCCTCGAGTTCTTCGAGTCGCTTGAGATATTTTTCCGCCGTTTCTTTGCGGGCACCGGGTCGTCCGGCAGAAATGATATCCGCCGCGGTAACGATAGAGGCCTCGACCGAGGTCTGCGGATACTCGTCGTGATGACTTTTCATGGCCTCGATGACCTCCTTCTGGACATTGAACTTCTCCAGGATACGAATACCGATATTGACGTGCGTCCCCTCGATCTCGTGGTCCACCGCCTTGCCGATATCATGAAGAAGCCCGGCTTTCTTGGCCACCGCGACGTTCGCGCCGAGCTCTGCCGCGAGGGCGCCCGCGATATAGGACACTTCAAGCGAATGCAGGAGGACGTTCTGTTTATAGCTGTATCGGAAACGGAGTCGACCGAGGATGTAGAGCAGCTTCGGATGAAGCCCGGCGACGCCAGCCTCGTATGCGGCCGCCTCCCCGGCTTCCTTGATCTTCTGGTCGATGTCGCGACGCGCTTCCTCGACGGCCTCTTCGATGCGGGCCGGATGGATTCGACCGTCCGCGATGAGTTTCTCGAGCGCGACGCGGGCGACTTCGCGACGGACCGGATCGAAGCCGGAAATGACGACCGACTCCGGCGTATCGTCTACGATGAGCTCGACGCCCGTCTCCTTCTCGAGCGCCCTGATATTGCGACCTTCCTTGCCGATGATCTTTCCCTTGATATCGTCCGACGGGATCGCGACGGTCGTCGTCGTGAACTCGGAAACATGCGAACGGGAATATTTCTGGATTACGGTCGCCATAAGATTAAGCGCCCGTTCCTCGACCTGGTCGGCCCCTTCCTTCTCGAGCTTCGCGATACGGTTGGCCACCACGTCGCGACTCTCCTCCTCGACGATCCGGAAAACCTCCTTCGAGGCCTCTTCCTTCGAAAGTCCGGCGATATTCTCAAGTTTCTTGAGTTCCTCGCCACGAAGCCGTTCGGTCTCAGTCTGTATGGCACGGATTTCGTCTGCCTTCCTCAGAAGCGACTGCTTCTCGCGATCGACATCCTCAAGCCGCTTCTCGAGCTGTTCCTCGCGCTTCTCGACTCGCTTTTTCTGCTCGCGGAATTCCTCCTCCTTGGTCTGTGTTTCCTTCTTCGCCTCATCAAGAATACCGACCGCCTTATTCTTGGCATCGAGCGTAATATCAGCGGCTTTCTTTTCCGCCTCTTTCATGATCTTCTCCGCCTGTCCCTCAGCGGTAGAAAGTTGGCCTTTGGCCATCGACTGACGGGCAAAATAGCCCACAACGGCACCGACCGCGATAGCGGCAGCCCCGATAAGAATAATGCTGGTCATACGGGAATATGACTCCCCGAAAGACAGCGAAAGCGACTATGAAACGGATCAGGCCGTCCGCACCGGAAGAAACGACGAAAAAGTGTCCCGAAGGATTCCGGGAGCGCCCCATACGGGCAAGACGAGAGCAAAACCGATTCCGTTTCCGTTCCTCATAGGCTTCCGTTTACTGTCCCAGGAGAGGAGTACCAATAGTTAGATGCGGGTCCATCATAGCCGAGACGAAGCCCTTTGTCAAAGCGGAACCGCCGGTGCTATACTGTCAAAAGCAGCGCCATCGCTTCCGCATATAAGAGAAAACTGTGTACCGACCATTCGTTCTCGTCGTTCTCGACGGCTGGGGCGTGAGTAATATCACGCAAGGAAACCCGCTCCGCGAAGCGAAGTTGCCGACTATCGAGAAACTCAACCGATTTTACCCACTCACCACGCTCCAGGCCTCCGGCATCTCCGTCGGCCTGCCGTGGAATGTCGTCGGCAACAGTGAGGTCGGCCATATGACCATCGGAGCCGGACGGGTCATCTACCAGAGCCTTCCCCGGATCGCGCTCTCCATACAGGACGGCAGTTTTTCCAAGAATCCCGTCCTGCTCGACGCCTTCGCGAACGCCAAGAAAAACGGCGGCCGACTTCACATCATGGGACTTTTGAGCTCGGGAACCGTCCATTCAAGCAAGGACCACCTCGACGCCATCCTCAAATCTGCCGCGGACAATGGGCTGACCGATACTTTCGTCCATGTCTTCACCGACGGACGCGACTCCTCCCCGACCGACGGCGTTTTCCAGATCCGGGAACTCGAGAAACGAATGCGGCTCATGGGATCAGGCCGGGTCGCCACGATTATCGGTCGCAACTGGGCCATGGACCGGAACAACAACTGGGACCGCATCGAGAAGGCCTACCGAATGTTCACCGAAGGGAAGGGCGAACATATCACGGACACTTCCCTCTACCTCGAGCAGTCCTATGCCAAAGGAGTCACCGACGAATTCATCGAGGCTGGCGTCGTCTGCGAGAACGACCAGCCGGTCGGCCTCATTCATGAGAAAGACACGGTCATCTACTTCAACTACCGTGAGGATCGGGCCAGGGAACTCACCAAGGCGTTCACACTGCCCGGATTCGAGAACTTCGAGCGGTCCAAGTCGCCCGACATACATTTCGTCACCATGACCGAATTCGAGCGGGACCTCCCCGTCTCCGGCATCCTCTTCCCGCCGGAGAAGGTATCAAACTGCCTCGGCGAGATTCTATCGAACGCGGGGAAGAAGCAGCTCCGCATCGCCGAAACCGAAAAGTACGCGCACGTCACGTACTTCTTCAACGGTGGCAAGGAGCGGGCCTTCCAGGGCGAGGATCGTATACTGATTCCCTCCCCCATCGTCTCCCGTTTCGACGAAGTACCCGAAATGAGTTCAGGCGAGATCACCGAGACGATCATCCACGAGATCGGCGCTGGCAAATACGATTTCATCCTCGCCAACTATGCCAATCCTGACATGGTGGCCCACACCGGAAACGAGCAGGCGACCATCGAGGCCGTGGAGTCCATCGACCGGTGTCTCGCGCTTCTCATTCCTGCCATCCTGCGCGCCGGCGGGGCGCTCATGATCACCGCCGATCACGGCAACGCCGAAGAGGTCAAGAAACCGGCGACCGGCGAGATCGATACCGAGCATTCGATCAATCCCGTCCCGTTGTGGTATATCACGGCCGACAACCATCGCGAAAAGGACGCTTCACTCATGATGCGGGAACAGAACGAGGTACGCGGACTCCTCTCCGACGTCGCACCGACGATTCTTGATGTCATGGAAATCCCGCAGCCGACGGACATGAACGGTTCAAGCCTGGTATCGATACTGCAATAGGACCGGAAGTTGAAAGTCAAAAGTTCCAAGTCGAAAGTCAGGGTCAAAAGCCTCACATGAAAAACTCCGGCGCGGGCCGGAGCTTTTCATGGATCACTTTTCATTTTTTCGTGTCCGTTCCTGCACTTCTCACTTTCGACTTTTCACTTCCTGTGAGATCACCTTATCCACGATACCGTACGTCTTCGCCTCGTCGGCGGTCATGAAGTAATCGCGGTCGGTATCCTTCTCGATCTTCGCGAGCTTCTGACCGGTGTGCTTCGCGAGGATCCGGTTCAGCCGATCGCGGGTCCGGAGGATATGCCTCGCGTGGATCTCCACCTCGGTCGCCTGTCCCTCGGCACCGCCGAGCACCTGATGGATCATCACCTCGCCGTTCGGAAGTATCATGCGCTTACCCTTCGCCCCGGCCGACAGGAGGAGTGCGGCGGCAGACGCCGCCATCCCGACGCAGATCGTCGAGACGTCCGGCTTGATATGCTGCATCGTGTCATAGATCGCCAGTGCCGCGGTCACCGATCCTCCCGGTGAATTGATATAGAGCCGGATATCCTCCTTGCGGTTCTGCGAATCGAGGAACAGCAATTCCGCGATGACCGTATTCGCCACGGCGTCATCGATCGGTGACCCGAGGAAGATGATCCGATCCTGCAGGAGCCGAGAATAGATATCGTATGCCCGCTCCCCGAGACTCGTCTTCTCGACGAC
Organism: Candidatus Fimivivens sp.; assembly: GCA_035560715.1. Lineage (GTDB taxonomy): Bacteria > Patescibacteriota > Minisyncoccia > Moranbacterales > UBA1568 > JAAXTX01. The sequence goes on from DATMYW010000009.1 coordinate 14,304, forward strand.
CATGGGGACGAGATGCTGGTTGTTCATAGACTTTGGAATCAATGATCCGACCTCGGTACGACGGACGCGTCTTCCGGAGGTTTTCAGCGCTCCCCGGGAACCGGCGGGTCTTAAGAAGATCACTAGAGCGTCTCTAAAAATACGAGGACCTTCTCATTGCGTGATCGCTCGCGGATCGACGCGTAGATCGCCGGGAGATCGAGATCCTTTTCGGCCTGGCGCACGCTCTTCACGTACGCAAGCACCTTGTTCATCTCCTCTTCGATCTCCTCGTTGGCGACATCGATGTCCCGGTCCTTCGCGATCGACTCGAGCGCGAACTGTGAAAGCAGCCGTTTCCCGGCCTGCGGTCGCCACTCGACGGATAGGTCCTCCTCGGTCTTGCCGATACGCGCAAGGTAATCGGGAAGCGAGAGTCCCGTCATGGACGCCTGATGCGCGAATTCCGAGATCATGCGCCGGAGTTCGGAGTCGACGAGTATGTCGGGCAGCTCGGCATCGGTGACGGACACGATCGTGTCGAGAATCTCGCCTCGGTGCCGTTCCTTCGTCCGCTCCTCCTGCTCCGCGATCATCCCGTCACGGACACTCTTTCGGAGTTCGTCGATGTTTTCGAACCGGCCCAGGGACTTCGCGAACTCGTCGGATAATTCGGGGATCTCCTGCTCCTGGACCAGAAGGAGTTTCACATGGAAATCGGCCGGCTTCCCGGCAAGCGTCTTCTCGTGATACGCATCCGGAAAGGAAAGCGTAAACGTCTTCTCGTCGTCCGATTCCATCCCGACGATACCTTCCTCAAACCCCGGAATGAACGCCCCGGAACCGAGTACGATCGGGTGTTTCCTGCCGACCCCTCCTTCGATCGGCACGCCACCCATCGAGACCTCGAAATCGAGTTCGACCGCATCCCCCTCCTTCGCGGGGCGATTCACGGTCACGAGTTTCGCGCGGGTCTTCGCGATGCGACCGAGTTCTTCCTCGACCTCCGTATCCTTCACCTCGGGTTTCTCCTTCGCATGTCTCGCGTTCACGTCCTTCACGGCTTTCTCCCATCCGCCAAGCTTCGCTTCCGGCATGACCGCCATCTTCACGGTGAACACCAATGCCGCGTTTTCAGCCGCATCCTCCAACTCGATTTCCGGACGCCCGATCCCTTCGATCTTCGCCTCGGCGAGCACTTTCGGGAACAGATGATCGATCGCATGCTCCGCCCCCTCGACAAGGATGGTCGCCTTTCCGAGTTTCTTCTCGAGGACCTCTCGCGGGATCTTGCCCTTGCGGAATCCTTCGACCTTCACCTGCGAGGAAAGATGCGCGACCGCGTGTTCGATTTCACCCTTCCATTCATCCCACGGGATCGAGACCGACAGTTCGACCTTCGAGCCCGGCATCCGATTCACCTGTACGTCCATAGGAAAGATATTGATTGAAAAACCGGAAAGCGCGTGCCGCTTCGCGGGAAACGCGCTTCGAACGGACTATTCGGCCGACGGGGATTCCGCCTCCTCGGCCGAAGCCTTAGCTTCGGTCGCGTCCGATACGGACATCTCGACGACCGGAGCCTCGACGGACTCCTCCTCGATGACCGGCGCGCCCGTGCCGGAGACATCAATCCGACAGTTGGCAAGCTTCGCCGCAAGCCGGACGTTCTGTCCGCGCTTGCCGATGGCGAGCGAGAGCTGGTCCTCGGGAACCATCACCTTCGCGCGACGGCCTTCCGCCTCGTCCTCGGCGATGTCGACCGAGACGACCTTCGCCGGACTCATCGCCGCGGTGATGAACTTCGCCGGGTCCTCGTTCCATTCGATGATGTCGACCTTCTCGCCACCGAGCTCGTCGATGACCGCCTGAACGCGCGTCCCACGCTGTCCGACGCAGGAACCGATCGGGTCGACGCCCTCCTGGTTCGCGGATACCGCGATCTTGGTGCGCGATCCGGCTTCGCGGGCGATCGCCTTGATCTCGACGGTGCCGGCCGCGATCTCGGGGACCTCGAGCGTGAAGAGGTGCCGGATCATTTCCGGATGCGAGCGGGAAAGCACGAGACCCGGTCCCTTGGATTCCGCCTCGACGCGGACGAGGAACACCTTCAAATGCTGGCCGATGCGGTAGTTCTCGCCCTCGACCTGCTCAGACGGGAACAGGATACCGACCGACTTGCCGAGATCGACGTACACGTTGCGTCCCTCGATGCGCTGGACGATGCCGTTGACGACCTCGCCCTCGTGGTCCTTGTATTCCTCGAACATCACCTGACGTTCCGCCTCGCGCAGACGCTGGATAACGACCTGCTTCGCGGTCTGTGCCGCGACGCGACCGAAGTCCTCGTGTGCGGGGAGTTCGATTTCGATCACGTCGCCGACCTTCGCGTCCTTCTTGAGGAGTTTCGCGTCATCGAGCGTGAGGTCACGCTCCGGATTGTATCGCGGAAGGCGGTCCTCGCCGTCCTCGATCGTCTCCTCGACCTCCTTCTTCGCCGCCGCCTTGGGATCGACAACCTCCTCTTCAACCTCTTCGGCCTCCTCTACGAACTCGCGGGTCGTCTCGTCGACGACTTCCTTCACGAGGAAGAAGCTCGCGGTCTTCGCGATCTCGTCGAACTGCGCGCGGATGACCTGGCTCTTCTTGCCATAGTCTCGCTTGTACGCGACGGCGAGCGCCGCTTCGACCACCTCGAGCACCTTTTCCTTCGGGAGCCCCTTCTCATCGACGATCTGCATGATCGCGCTGCCGAACTCGCCCAACCGCCCCGAGAGACTCGGCTCCGGTTCGGGAGCCTTCTTCCGTGCTGCCATATGCTTGTATTATGACGGACTCGCGACGTATCCGCCGGAGACCCGTCCTGGTTAACGATGGGATACTGCTTTCCACACTTCCGTATCCGGCTTCCCTTTCGGAGGGGAGCTCCGCATCATGTGCGGTGAGGAGTGCAGAAAGCATGATCCGAAATCGGACGCGTCCTTTCGATTGGCGAAACCGATCTTTTCGATCGGATACTCCGCCCATCTAAAGAAAAAAGTCCGCTCTCGCGAACTCCGACACCGCCCTATCCGTATGGGAACAGTATAGGTCCAAAAGTCAGTTTTGTCAAATCAGGGCGGTGGTGTGCTTCCTGCTTAACGGCTCCGCGCAGGACCATTCGGAGAGACGCCCTGTTAGGACATCTCTTCCGGAAAAACTGCCAAAAACACCAGCTTGATAGCCTTACTAAGCCTTAATATTTTAGAAAACGACAGAAGTGTGTTTTTTTCCCACATTGATTGACTTTTTCAAGTTTTTGTGCTAGAATGCCCCGTTACGGTCATAGTGCCCGCTCTCGGACACCCCGTAACGGGCACCTGAACAATTTCACAGACAACAATGAAAATTCGAGGAGGCAATCATGCTCGATTTACGCGATATCGATCTCATATCCGTAGCGGATCTCGTCCAACTCGCCATGAGGGCGAAAGGCTGGCTTAAGGCCGCCAAGGGAACCCCTCCAGCGGTCGGCACGGCCGAAGATGTCTTTCTGAAAGGAACAGATGATCCGAACATGTTCCAGTACCTGCTGACGCTCTGCAGGACGGAAACTCGGGTAACGTTCATTCCCGCGCTTATGACAAGGCTGAATCCCGAAGAAGCTCGCAGCCTCATCTACAATTACCTGCGTTCGCCGAACCGGATGATGGAGGTGATCACGAAAACGGACCCGGCAGCGACACAGGGCGGCGGCACAACGGACCCGAAGAAGAAAGGTGTGCCGAAGGAGACAAGGAAGACAATCGACCCCCGCGGCACGAAGGATGATGCGCGGGTCAAGATGATCGAACTCCTATACGACACCTGGAAATACCTGTCCGAACACGGTACGTCCGAAGACCAGGCGTACGAACAGGTGAAGGAAAACCTGGGGAAGAACGGCCTGCTCAGCCACGTGACTACCCAGGAAAAGGCGAAAAAAGTCTGGGACGAACTCGCCGAGACCCTGAAGAAGCAGGGACCGGAAATCAACTCGAGGCTTTTCAAGTCGCTTCTGTCGAAAAAGGTGACCGACGATATCGTCGCCAAATCCGGCGACCAGTCCCACGAGAAGCTTTGTCAGGCGGTCTGGGCCACACTCGGCGGAGAGACGCCGGAAGAACGAAAGGCATTCCTCGCAGATAAGACGAGGGAGGCAAGGAACTCGGTGTTCTTCCCGAAATCAGCCCAGACCGGAAAGGTCAAGCTGTCGGTCATCGTTTCATATTCAGCAATCGCCGTTCTCGTCGTCACGCTCCTCATCTGGTGCGCGACGTTCTGGAACGGCTAAAACGGAAAAAAAATGCAAAATAATCAAAATCCGACGCCGCAGCAACTCAATGCGGCACAGCAGATGGCCGAGAACGCAGGCCTGAAAAGCGAGGTCGAGATCGGACTGCTCATCGAGGCCGTCCGACAGACGATGGCGAAGTGGTCGGCGAAATACGGGGCATGGTTCCTCGCGGCGAAGATTTTCCTCGTCGTCGAGACGGTCTGTTACCTCCTGGGATGCGTCATCGCGTCCCACAATCACTGGAAGGGCGTTCCCGAGCTGCTCTTCCTCGGTTCAAGTCTCGTCGATGTGCTCGTCGCGACATCCGTCAGGGCGATACTGACGGCGGGACTCATGAATTCCACCATCGCCGGCAAGGGGTTGCCGAAGATGACCATCGGTCAACTCTTTACAGCCCCGTTCAGTGCCGATGCCAAATGGCCGGACTTCGACACCGAGAAGTATGCGAAGGAGTTCCTCGGCGGAGTAAGGGGCCTGGGGTTCATCGTCGGCTACTGGATCGTAGTGAAGGGACTGGTCGCGATATTCAGCAATCTCGTTCCGATCAGCTCATTCGCCGGCGTCGTGATACTCCTTGCGGGCGTCGTCGTCCTGGCGGTGTTCAGCTTCGTCGACAAGGCGCCGCAAAGTCCATGGTTTAAGAGAATCGTCATCACGATGGGCATCCTCGAGGTACTGTACGGGGTGGTCGTGACGGCATACTGGCCCACCCGGACGGAGACCGAAGCGACGTCGATCCTTGCTCGAAACCAAACGAACAGGGACCTCAGAAACGTAGAGAATCTCGCGCGCCTGAAGAGGAAAGTTGAGAGCGGCGAAATACTCACTTCCGAGGAGGTAACCGAGGTGAGACAGAGGGAGATCGAGTCAGGCGCCGTCGCGGAGAATGCGAAAGCGACGCTCGCCGGCACGACCGTCGAATACGCTATTCCCGCGAATATCGCTGGACCGCTTGCGCCGATCTCTCTCCCGGCCGGAAGGTACAAATGGGATATAGACGGCGATGCCGTGATGATCATGCGCACCCCGTACCGCGAAGAGCCCATCAACCTGAAAGATGACCGAAAGGCCGGGATGCCCTGGGACAATCCGAATTATCAGGGCTGCGGGATGATGATCGGCGGTACCGCACGCGGACTGGAAATCGTATCGACAGGCCCGAATGACAAGATTCCGGTCAGCTTCAATACCTACTCGGGATTGAGGCAAGACTTGAATCAGAACGTACGGGGCGTACGTCCGACAAAGGTCGTGCTGCGCTTCCGAAAACAACTGTAACGAAGACGGCCTTGCTGCAACACAGCAAGGCCGTTCATCTTTTTCCGGTCGTAAATCAGGAGAACAGTCCGGCAACCGTCCGGATGATGATGAGCGACAGGATGACGACCGCGACTCCTATGACCGAGTATTTGATGATACTCTTGGCGGTCTCGGCGCGTTTCTCATCGCCCGCGGCGGCGAAGAACATGAACCCGCCGATGACGAACATGATGATCGCGAGGAGCCCGGTGATGCCGAGGAGGAAATTGAGAATGTCCTGCACGATCTCAACCGCGGATTTCGCATCGGCTACGGAGGTCGGGACCTCTGCTTCGCCCCATCCGAGCACGTCTCCGATCACTTTGAGGAAAGACGGCGCGGCCACGCCGATCGCGAGTCCGATCAGGGCTGCGGTAATCATTTTCTTCGCGGTTCCGATGCGCTTTTCGTCACCGGCCGACGTGATATAGAAGATGCCGCCAAGAACGATGAAGAGGAGCGCCAACCAAACGATGATCTGTTGGAACGCGTCAAGAAATACCGCGGTCGCCCCTTGGACCGTATCGAACGCCAGCGGGTTGGTGAAAGCCACCGCGGACATCGCGCCGGCACCGGCGCCGGCACCGGCACCCGTGTTCGCCGCAGCGGTACCCGCTGCCGTTGCTGCCGTTGCTGCGGTACAGCAGATATCCCCGGCAGAAGAGCAGTTGGCACGTGCCGTCCCGGCATATCCGGTCGGACACACGGTATAGCAGTAGCCGGCGACATTACTCGCATTGATGCAGGCGCCGGCTGCGGTCGCGCCGGTATTCGCCACGCAGCAGCTGTTCCCGACGTACGCCGCCCCGCTCTCCGCCCGGCAGGTTCCGTCCGAATGCTCTGACGCGGCGTCACAGCGTGCCCGGCAGGCGCCAGGCTGATTCGAGGATGCCCCGCTGCACGTCCCTCCGGAACCGGAAACCTGAGAATCCCTGCAAATAACCGCGACGCCGCTACCTGCGAGGCCTGATGCCGTCTGTTGGCACTCGGCAAGATTGTCAAATGAGAAGCTCGTCCCCGATGAATTCACGTAGGTCGACCCGCTCGAATTCGTGAGGACGTACCGAAGGCTCGTATTCGTGGCAACGGCCGCGGATACGGGAGAGGGTGTGATGATGGATACAGACAGGACGATAGCGAAAACCGACAGGAGGGAACGAATGTATCCTTTCATACGGAGAAACGCGTTAAACGCCTTTTATGATATGGACCCGGGACGGATATCAGTACGTCGTCGAGGTACCCTCGACGATACGCTGAACGGTATAGATGACCGTATAGCCCAGAAGCGCGACAGCGACACCGATGACGGCGTACTTGATATTGTTCTTCGCGTTTTCGGTGTTCTTTTCGTCGCCCGCGGCGGTGAGGTATTGGTACCCGGCCACCACGAACATGATGATGGCGATGAGTCCGAGCATGCCGAGGAGCCAGTTCATCACATTGATGATGACCGTGCCGATAGGCGTCTCCGGCAAACCGGTGGAGTCACCGCTCGGTACACAGACGCCACCCATAAGCGTGCCGTCGGTGCACGTCGCAGCGGCACGTGTCACCGCAGGAACGAACAGCACCACAGTGAGGGCGGCAGTCGAAAGTAAACGGAGCGAAAGCGATCGGAAACGGTGCATAGGCGATTATGTTCTAATATGCCCCACCATCGGCCTCTCCGCCGACAAGCGCGACGACCGTATTGATGACGATGTAGCCGATAAGCGCCACTACGACCGCGATGATCGCGTACTTCATCAGGTTCTTGGATTGTTCGGTCTTGCTCTCGTCGCCAGCGGCGGTGAGATAGAGAAATCCGGCGATAACGAACGAGATGACCGCTCCGAGGCCGAGGATACCGAGTATCCAGTTCATGATCGTCGTGAGGATGTAACCGATCGGATCAAGCGACATGCCGGCATCCGCCGCGACCTCTTCATAGGAGTCCCCCGTATCGGGAACGACGCCATACCTTGCGAAGACGGCGAACGGCGCCGAAAGCGCCAGCGTGAAAAGTCCGTACCCCAACCTGGCGATCTTTTTCATAGAAATTTTATTTCGGTGGATACCTATGGAAAATTGTATCACATTCCCGACGCTCGCGAAAGTCGGCCTGACCGCCCGGAAGTCGGGACCGATTCCGTAAATAACGAGGAAATCCGGCCCGAAAGGGACCGGATTTCGTTTCAGGATTCACAGACTTCTAGTACTGCTGTCCGCTCGACCGTGCTCCGAGGAGGGAGACGACGGTATTGATGACGACCCAACCGACGAGTGCCACGATGATGGCGATGATCGCGTACGTCATCAGGTTCTTCGCCTTCTCGGTCTTCGACTCGTCGCCTGCGGCGGTGAGATAGAGGATGCCCGCGATGACGAAGGAGATGATCGCGCCGACACCGAGGATACCGAGTACCCAGTTCATGACCGTCGTCAGGATGGCTCCGATCGAGTTCTGTGTCAGTCCGCCGGTGGTAGCCACCGAGCTGTACGACGTACCGCTGCCGGGAACGGTCCCATATCCGGTCGCCTGCGCGAGCACGAACGCCGGCGCGGCGAGCACGAAAACGGCCGCCCCGTACCCGATCTGTTTGATTGATTTCATGCGTTCACCTCCTTTCTCTGATGGTTGTTCCGAACCAACGTATTATACCATGCCCACGACCGTCCGGATAATCAGGAGCGAGGAAAGACAGACGAGCGCCCCGACAACCGAGTAGGCCATCGCCCGCTTCGCCTGTCTGGCACGTTCCTCGTCCCCCGATGAGACGAGGTACAGGATACCCGAGACGACGAACGAAAGCAGTCCGAGCACGCCCGCCGCACCGAGTACGAGCGACAGCGCGTTCGCGAGCACCTTCTGAATCGGCACCGCGTCTTCGATCACTCCGGCCGCATGGGCGACGGATACGATTTCTGGAATCCCTGTCATGGCGGTGTATGTCATCGGAAATATATGACGGCCTAGTTTCTCGACGCCTTCCGTTGTAGCTGCTCGACCTGACTCGCGGCGACCGACAGTGCCTGCGTGACGGTGTTGCCTCCGCGATTCACCGAATCGATCGCATCCGCGATGATTCCCTCCGCGGCTTCGACTTCCCCGATCCGCCAATCCTTTGCGATCAGATTCCCGTACGCGAATGGGGAAAGCCAAGGGTCGTTTTTCTGCGTCTCGACGATATCGCGGCGGGCAGCCGGATGCCCGGTACGCTCGAAGTAGGACTTGAGCGGATCCTCGGACACGGTAACCGGAAGAGACGAGCCCGTAGCAAGCGCGTTCCGAAGGACGATCTTCGATCCCGGATGCGGGTATGCGAGGTAATGGAGGAACTGCCACGATTCGTGGACCCGGATATCGTTGTATTTTCCCTCCGGAAACGATATGTTCCCGGAACTTCCCGTGGTCGGAGCCTTCTTGTCCTTCGCTACGACATACACCCAGTAGTTCGCGTAATTCGAAGGTGTCCCTCCCTTGATCTGAGGCAACGGCGCCACACCGAAATTGAGCTTGGGATTCTTCTTCCTGATGGTGTCGATCTGCCACGAATAGTTGACCATCATGGCGAGATTCCCTTCGTAGAAATCATCGATGGAGTAGTGTTGATTCGCGTTCCACGAATACCGGTCACTCCCGATTCCGGCGAATCCGGAATAGAAGGAGAGCGCCTTCTGGACGGACGGATCGGAAAGGCTTATCGTATCGGAAAAACCGGCGGAAGAGGGCTTCAACCCATATTGCGTCGCCATCGCGAGAAGAATGTCCGTCGAACGGTTGATATTCTTCGCGGTACCGAGCGCGATACCCGACTGTCTGATATTCCCGTAGCTGTCGACGGCATTGAGCAGTTTCACGTCCGCGACGACATCGTCCCACGTTGACGGCGGTGTCGTAATACCCGCCGCGTTAAAGAGATCTTTGTTGTAATAGAGGGCAAGCGAGTCGACCGACAACGGAACTCCGTATACTTTCCCTTCCACGACGAGATCATCCGCGGCAACGTCCACGAACGAATCATGGAATTCCTTTTCGGTCGTCTCGTACGAGGGCGCGGGGGCGATGAGGTTCTTGAACAGCGGAAGCCACGAACTCCGTATGAGAAAAATATCGGGGCCATTCCCTTCCGCGAAGGCCTTCAGGAGATCATCCCGGTATGTCTCAGGCGTCATCTTCCGATAGGAGACTTTGCCGATATGGGACTGGCCCAACTGTTGATATGCGCTGATAGTCGTCTGATACGAGTCCGAGTCGTCGATCGATCCCCACATTTCCAAACCGACCTTGTAGTTTGGAACGGTCGATTTGCCGCAGCCCGAAAGCAGAAAGGACGACGCGACGACCGGGACGACGAGCAACAGACGAGCCATGGGGAATGAAATCTTCATAAGGCTACTTGGTCACGAAAAACGCATAATGAAAGGCGCCTACCGGAAGATTTTTCACGTCGGCCAGACCGACGGAGCCAAGCAACTCACGAAGTTCATCCGGCGACACTCGAGATTTCTCGTCCGGGCCGAGCTTTCCGCCGGCGATCGATCCCCATTCCATGAGGACCGCATGCCCGCCCGGCTTGAGCACCCGGGCGATTTCCCGGACCATCACGTCCTTCTTCCTGTTTTGGAACAGGACGTCCTTCGCAATGATCCAATCAGCGCTTTCAGGAGCGAGACCCGATCCGTTCGCACGCTCGAGGTTCGCCCGCTTCACCGATACATTCCGGATCCCTTCCGTCTTGATCCGGCTCTGGACTGCCTCAAGCGCCGACGGCAGCACGTCGATCGCGATCACGTTTCCCCCGTCGCCGACCGCCTTGGCGAATTCCACCGAAAAATATCCCGCACCGCATCCGAAATCGACGACCGTCCCTTTCGGTTTCTCAGGAAGGGACCGGATGACTTCCTTGGGATCGACGAACGACATCGCTGGAATCATAGTGTTGGTTGTCACTCGTTGAAAAACGGACATTTGCCCGAATCCTACAAATATAGTACAACAGTTGAAGGCGAATTGAAAGCGCGAAGCGGCTTCGGCAGCTTTTGAAACAAAGGGTGAAAAGGGAGGAATGGGTGAAATGATATCGCCCCCGCATCGTGTTCACTTATCTGTTGTCTGATATTCGGAGAGATGACCGAGTGGTTGAAGGTACCGCTCTCGAAAAGCGGCAGGCCTGCAAGGGCCTCGAGGGTTCGAATCCCTCTCTCTCCTCACCGAAAGGAAATCGGGACCTCTGAATGGGGTCCCGATTTTTTTCGGTATGAATGGGGGAAAGTGATTCAAAAAGTATTCCAATCAACTTCCAATCCCCGAATTTTCATGCTATACTGTATTGGTAATCGGCTCTATAAAGCCGAAATAAACCATAAAACAGACCATATGTCGCAGAAAAGGATTTCAGAGCTGTTCGATTTCACCGGCAAGACGGTGGTGGTGACCGGTGGCGCGAACGGCATCGGATACGGTATCGCGCGGCGCTTTGCGGAAGCCGGCGCATCAGTAGTCATCTCGGATATCAACGAAGAGGCAGGCATCGACAAGGCCGAGGCCCTCGCTTCGGAGTTCGGAGGGAAAACCCTCTTCGTGAAGACCGACGTGTCCTCGGAGGAGGACGTGAAGGCGCTTGTCGCGAAGACGAAGGAAGCCTTCGGCAGCCTCGACGTGATGGTGAACAATGCCGGTATCTTCCCGACCTCGCCGGTCCTCGATATGGAAGTCGGCTTTTGGGACAAGGTCCAGGCGGTGAACGGTCGCGGCGTATTCCTCGGCTGTCGCGAGGCGGCCAAGGCGATGGTCGAGCAAAAAAGCGGAACGATCATCAATATCGCATCGATCGATGCCCTGCATCCGAGCATGGTCGGACTCGCGGCCTACGACAATTCCAAGCACGGTGTCTGGGGCTTCACCAAGAATCTCGCGCTCGAACTCGCCCCGCACAAGATCCGCGTGAACGCGATCGCTCCCGGGGGCGTGGCGACCGAAGGTGTGGCGGCCATGAGCTCGGGAGCACCGGCCATGACGGACGAACAGATGAAGGCATTCCTCAACGCTATCCCGATGGGACGCTATGCGGAGCCCGACGAGATGGCGACCATAGCTCTCTTCCTCGCGAGTGATGCGGCAAGCTACCTGACCGGATCGATGATCGTCGCCGACGGCGGCTCACTCATCGCGTAAGCAGTTCTTCCCGTTAGATACAAAACCACCCCGTGCCGTATGGCGCGGGGTGGTTTTTGATTTCTATTCGAACCCTCAAAGTCTTAACCTGTGCAATATTTCATATAAACGTTGCCAACGCTTTTTCTCCCTTTTGGAAAGGGAGTCCTGAGTCTTCGAAGGGAGGGATTTGATTCTCTCTTCGAGGATGGGCGCCCGAATACTTCCTTATTCCTTTTCCATTCCCTTCGCAGCGATCCACGCAAGTTCGAAGATTTTTTTCATCGCATCGGCGATTTCCCCCGATTCAATGATGATACCCAGCTTCTCCCGCCACGACGCGATCATGATCTTGTTGTCATAGATATTGATTTCCGGATGAAAACCATACGTGTCTGCGGAGACGAAGGCTGATTGTCGGAGCTCTTCTTCATCATGTTCGGAAAGGTTTCGTCCTTCAGGGGTATCCGTGAATATCGCCCTGATAGGTATCCCCTTTCCCGCCCGCCGCTTATAGTATTCCGGGAAGTAGCCCGGGAGCGCCTTGTGGACGTCATCGACACTCGCATATGCCCGAATCGTCTCGACCGATGTCAGCGTATCTTCATATACCTGCTTCAATCCGTCCGTTCCTTCATAAAACCTCACCTGCGGCCGCCCGGCGACATTATGCATCGATTTCAAAACCGGTATGACCTCACGGGCGCTATCAAGCTCCCGCTGCCTCCGATCGAGTTCGTTTAGAATGAAGTTTTCGATCCGATCCGGAGACTCAGCCAGATATTCCTGCTTCGGTTCCTTACCGGAAATACTCACCAGCCGCTTAGCGACCAAACGATCCAAAACATCGTACCCCGTCGTCCGATTGAAGCCCGCTCGCCTCGAAATCTGCGAAACGGTGCCTTTTCCGAGCCCAAGCAGAGCCAGATATGCGGAAACCTCGTTTTCCGATAATCCGACCGACAGGAGTTGTTTCTGCACGACTGATTCAGTTTTCATGTTTCTATTGTATCAACCTTCCTCATTTGTGTCAAGTATGCTCGACATAATCTTCTTTACTGTATTATAAAAGGCACAATTCAGACGAACACTGTTGACTGTAATATATTTTTGCGCTATACTACCCCGTTACGATATATTCTTTCACAACTCAACGGAGACATTCATGAACAGATCAATCATTCTCGTCTGCCTAACCGCTATCACTATCACCTTTTCAATAGTGTCGGCGTCGCTCTGGAAACGGAACGAGAATATGTCGCGGGAACTACAATTCAAAACCGAGTCATTGGCAGCGTGTAGCTCGGAACTCGAACGGGCACGTGCTGAAAAAAACGAGCTTAAGAGGAGAGCGTTTCAAGCCGAAACGCTCCTCTGGAAGAACGGGATTCGCTGAAAACTCAGTGGATCCGGGTCAGGTTACGAAAGCGGGACACGTAATGTGTACCCGCTTTTTTATGTATGACTCCCTCTCTCGGAGAGCGTCAGCCTATGCCGCTTCCGGCTCGATGCCGAGATGTTTGAGCGCGTCTTCGGTCTTCGGGAAAATCATACCCTCCTTTTCGAGACGGCCGAATCCCGCGATGCCCGACCTGAGCGCGTCGACTACGTTCGGATCGATGCTCGAGAGGATCACCTTCTGCCCGCGGGATTCGATGATGGAAATGATCTCATTGAGTGCCTCCATGCCGTCGAGATCGACGTAATACACCTCGCGCAGCCGAAGGATGATGTACTTGTACTGGGCAAGACCCGTCTCGAACCGGCTGACATGCGCCCGACTGTTGAAATATACGAGCCGGCCGCGGAACGAGTACAGCAAGACATCGTGGCTCTCCTCGATTTCCTTCCCCTTCCCATCCTTGGATCCGTCCGTATCCTCCATATCGGACCGGTTGGGACGCATATCGTAGTGACCGTGCGTCATCTTGTCCACGGAAACCAACAGGGACAGCACGACACCGAGCAGGATGCCGACGATCGGATCTTCCACCACTGTCACGACGGCGACCGCCATGGAGATACCGAAAATTGTCTTGTCGAAACGGAAGAACCGGAAGAAATGTTCCGTCTCGACCATCTGGACCGCGACGAACACCAGGATGGCCGCGATGACCGTCATCGGGATGAACTGGAAAGACCGGAGGAGGAAAAGCGAGATGATCGTGACGGCGATCGAATTGATGATCGCGGACGTCTTGTGATTCGCGCCCGTCTTCACGTTGAGCGACGTCCGCGCCAGCGCCGCGGTCGCCGGCATGCCGCCGAAGAGGCCGGAAACGACGTTCGCCAGGCCGAGCCCGAGCATCTCCTTGCGCTCGTCGTGCTTCGTCTTTGTCATGCCGTCGGCGATCTTCGCGGAAAGCATGGTCTCGAGGATCGCGATAAGCGCGATGACGAGTGCCGATTTCATCAGCTTCGCGGAATAGAAGAAATGCGGGGCCGTAAACAGATGGAAGTCGATGTTCCCGTACTTCATACCGAGGGTCTCGAGTTGAAGCGGGATGGCATGGGTCTGGCCGAGATAGCCGATCAGGATGCCGACCGGTGCCAAGAAGATGGCGCCGGGAAGTTTGGGCACGTATTTCTTGAACGCGAGCAATGCCACGAAGAAAAGGACGAAGATCGCGACGGCAGAAAGAGAGGCGTCGGGGATATGTTTCAGGGACTCCAGCAAATTCCCGGAAAACTTCTCATGTGCCGGAAGCCCCTTCAGACCGAGCGCGAAATTCAACTGGTTGAGCCCGATGATGAACGCGACTCCGAGCGTGAATCCATGGATCACGCTCGAAGGGACCAGGATGAGATACCGCTCGAGACGGAGAAAATACGCGGCCAAGATGGCGATTCCCGCGACAATGGCAAGCATCGGCACACCGTCGATTCCCTGCGTGAAGACGAACGTCGCGATGATTCCGGACAGTGCCCCGGTCGGGCCTACGATATTGAAATTGCTGCCGCCGAAGGCCGCCGCTATGAGTCCGGCCCAGATCGCGGTCATGACGCCGACGACCGGCGTCACACCCGATGCGACCGCAAGCGAGACGGACAACGGGATGGAAATAAGTGAGACCGTCAGCCCCGATTTAAGGTTTTTCCTGATGTTTTCTGTCAGCATACGCTTTATTATCGGCGCGAATCCGGCGCCAGCGGATATGTTGGGAGACAAAACAAAAAGACCCCCGACGCCGACATACTCCCGATGGAGATTCGCTTCGGTCCCGGACGGTCTTCGTTCCGTTTTCCTTCAAAAAACGCGGTCCGACATTCCGCTCACTCCGGAGTCTGACGGGCACGACGTTTCACATGGTACTCCCGCTCGGGAAAATGGTAAAGAGTGCATCATGACATGACGTATGATATCGCGTCCCTTGACAACTGAAATCGGACAGGAGTACAAAGACAGAAACGTTCCTTGTTCGAAGTTACAGTCCATTTAACAAACACAGATCGACGTCATGGAAACACTACTGCTACTCGATACCGACATCAATATGACGGCGGCCCGGAACTTTCACGAATGGCAAAAGGAAATCCGTTCGGGAAACCCTGAGGCCGTTTCGAGATTCTATACCGAAAACGCCATCCTTATTCCTGCAATCCAGGGAAAGATACGGAAAGGCCGCCCCGAGATCCTTGCATTCTACAAGCAGTTCCTCGAGCACGTGCCGTCGTTCACGAACCTGATCAACCACACGGAAACGGTATTCGAACACGAAAACAGAGTCTTGATGTACCGCCATTTCGGCACGTTCAGGATTTCTTTTCCGGAGAACAGTATGGACGGTCGTTCATCACAGCCACCGTTCGTCACGATCATCACATTTCTCTGGAAACTGGATTCCAAGGACGGATCCTGGCGAATCCTTCATCACCAGTCATCGCCTCTCACTCCCTCGTGACAACTCCCAAAGAAAAAAGCCCCACTTCATAATGAGGGGCTTTTTCATTTCTCCGACGGGATTCGGTTCCTGTTTCCCTTTACACCCGTTTCGTCCCGTGCTAGGCTTGAAATGCCTATTTTTCCGATATGGAAGGACTATTCTCTCCTGAAAATGCCCTGCCACTGGCCGTCGGGGCGGCGGTTGCCGGCATCCTCGGTTTCGGAATCGCGACCATGACCCTGTTTCGCGTGCGTGCAATGCGAAAACGGCTCTCCGCGCTCTTCGAAGGACGCGCTGGCGCCGATCTCGAAGAAATCGTACTCAAACAGAAAGAGGGTCTCGACGTGCTCGACGGCGAAATACGAAAACTCTACGATATCGCCGAGCAGCTGTACCGTCTGGGCAACGAAAGCATCCACAAGGCCGAACTCCTGCGATTCAACCCCTTCAGGGAGGTCGGTGGAAACCAGAGTTTCGCGATCGCGCTCCTCAACGGGAAGAACACGGGATTCGTCATCTCGTCGATACATACCCGCGAAGGGACGCGCGTCTATGCCAAACCGGTCGAGAACGGCGCCGAGGCCAAGGAATACCCCCTCTCAGACGAGGAACGACACGTGATCGGGCTCGCGATTCGCAAGCAAGCCGCAGCGTTCACGAAGAAGTCGACGGGAACCAAATCCGCGTAACTATATCATCATGGAAGAAACGAAACACGACGCGACACTACCGATACTAGTCGCCATTCCCTCGACCGTGTCCGTAAAAGACCTCGCCGAGCGGCTCGAACTCCCCGTCGGACGTGTCATCACCGAGCTCATGAAGAACGGTATCCTCGCGACCATCAACGAGGAAGTCGATTTCGAGACCGCAAGTATCATCGCGTCCGATCTCGGTTTTGAGGCGGCCCTCGCCGAGGAGGCGGGCCAGGCCGACAAGCCGCTCGACCTCGAGGGGATGCTCGCGCTCTGTGCCACGGAAAAGGACGGCGACCGGAAGCTCGCGCCGCGAGCGCCGATCGTGACCATACTCGGGCACGTCGACCACGGCAAGACGACCCTTCTCGACACCCTGCGCAAGGCGAGTGTCGCCTCCGGTGAGGCGGGTGGAATAACGCAGCATCTCGGGACATACCAGGTAAAGAAGCGTGGCAAACTGATTACGTTCATCGACACCCCGGGGCATGAGGCATTTTCCGCGATGCGAAAACGTGGCGTCTCCATCGCGGACATCGCGATCCTCGTCGTTGCGGCTGATGACGGCATCCAGAAGCAGACCAAGGAGGTCATCACCTATCTCAAGGAACGAGGACTCCCCGTCATCGTCGCCATAAACAAGATCGACAAGCCCGACGCGAACATAGCCCGAGTAAAGCAGGCGCTCGCCGAACACGACATACTCATCGAAGAATGGGGCGGCAAAATCCTCTGCTCGGAAATCAGCGCCAAGCAGAATATCGGCATCGATTCGCTCCTGGAAAACATCATCCTCCTGACGGACGTGGAGGAGTTCGTCGCGGATCCGAAGCGCGACGGTCTCGCCGTCGTCCTCGAATCGCACCTCGACAAACAGAAAGGTCCGGTCGCGACCGTCCTCATCCGGACCGGCACTCTCAAGGTCGGCCAGGACGTCATCGCGGGATCGGCATTCGGCCGCATCCGCCGCATGGAGGATTATACCGGAAGAAGCATCGAGACAGCCGGTCCGTCGGTCCCTGCCGTGATCTACGGCTTCCACGACGCACCACAGACCAACGACGTCGTGCAGGTCGCGAGCGGCAAGGCATCCGCACGCACGCGCTCGCAGGCCGCCCTCACGGCGAAGGGACTCAGGACGAAATCCGACGAGGGAGACGAGCGCAAAAAACTGCCCTATATCATCAAGGCGGACGTGCAGGGATCACTTGAGGCGATCGGACAGATCCTCGGAACCATCGACTCCGAGGAGGTCGCCCTCGAAGAGCTCTCCTCCGGCATAGGCGCGGTCACCGAATCCGACGTGAAAATGGCGGCCGGTGCAGGCGCGGTCATCTTCTCGTTCAACGTGGAACCGACCCCGGTCGCGAAAAGGATCGCCGAGAAAGATGGCGTTCCCGTCGAAAGTTTCAGCATCATCTACAAGCTCGTCGACCGAGCGAAGGAACGACTCGCGGAACTGCTCCCGCCGGAAACCGTCCGGACCGACCTCGGTCTCCTGTCCGTACTCGCGGTCTTCAAGACCGGCAAGCGCGATCAGATCATCGGCGGGCGCGTGAGCGAAGGCAAGATCCTCCGCAACAGCCTCATCGAGATTCGCCGGGGCGGCGAGACGATCGGTTCGGGTCGGCTCCTCAATCTCCAGCAGAACAAGCAGAACGTCGACGAGGTTGGTCAGGGAAACGAATGCGGACTCGTGTTCGAAGGCGGCGAGAAGGTTCAGGTCGGCGATACGCTCGCCTGCTACAGGGAAGAGACCCGCCGACGTTCGCTCTAGCACCCGTCATCAAGGAATTCGAACATCACAACCCGGATGTCGGGGCGGCTGTCCGGAATCTCCTTCCGATATGGATCACATAAACATTTCCGCCATTCCGAAGCCGGTCCTATCCGTCCTCGGCGTCCTGAAGAATGCCGGACACCAGGGACATATCGTCGGAGGTTGCGTCCGCGACCTCCTGCTCGGCCGAGAGCCGAAGGACTGGGACATCACGACGGATGCCAGGCCCGAAACGGTACTCTCCCTCTTTCCGGACAGTTTCTATGAGAACGATTTCGGGACGGTCGGCGTGAAGGTCGACCCGTTCCATACGTTCGGCGATCCCGATCGCAGACATGACGTCATCGAGGTCACCACCTACCGGACGGAATCCTCGTACTCCGATCGTCGACGACCCGACAAGGTCGCTTTCGTCACATCACTCCCGGAAGACCTTTCCCGACGTGACTTCACCATGAATGCCATCGCGCTCGAAATCATCGGGTCCGATACCTCGGTCGACATCGTCGACCCGTTCCACGGCCGGGTAGACATCGCGAACAAACTGATCCGGACGGTCGGAAACCCGGAACAGCGTTTCGGGGAAGACGCGCTTCGCATGATGCGTGCCGTTCGCCTGTATGCCGAACTCCGCCACCCGAACATCTCCGGCGGCTGGTCGATCGATATGGCCGCGCTCAGCGCGATTCGGAAACATGCCGCGCTCCTCTCGCACGTATCCCGGGAACGCGTCCGCGACGAGTTCTCACGGATCATCCTCTCCGGAAGCCCCGCCGACGGTGTCGAGCTCCTTCGTACGGCAGGGCTTCTTCATGACATCGTTCCCGAACTCGAAGAAGGGATCGGGGTCGGTCAGAACCTGCACCATACGCTCGAGGTCTACGAACACAATCTGCGGTCTCTGCGGCACTGTCCCTCACGGAAACTCGAGGTACGGCTCGCGGCGCTCCTGCACGACATCGGCAAGCCGAAAACGAAACGGGGGGACGGCTACCGCTCAACGTTTTACAATCACGATCACGTGGGCGCGAGGATGACTCGGGCGATCCTTGGCCGGCTCCGCTATCCCGCTGCCGTAATCGACTCGGTCACCATGCTCGTGGACAACCACCTTTTCTACTACAATGTCGGCGAGGTGACCGAGGCATCGGTCCGGCGCCTGATACGGCGTGTCGGACTCGAAAACATGAAGGATCTCATGGACGTGCGTATCGCGGATCGGCTCGGCTCCAACGTGCCCAAGGCGAAGCCGTACAAGCTCCGTCACCTCGAGTACATGATCGAGAAGGTATCCAAGGATCCGGTCTCGGTGAAGATGCTCGCGATAAACGGTTCGGATCTCATGAACGATCTCGGGCTGGATCCGGGACCGAAGCTCGGGGCCATCCTCGACGTGCTGCTCTCCGAAGTCATCGAAGATCCGTCACGCAATGAGCGCGAGACGCTCCTGTCCCGGGCGGAATCATTATCCAAGGACGGTCTCGAAACGCTTCGGGATAAGGCGAAGGAAGTAATCGATGAAAAGCGGGAGAAAGACGACCGGAACATCAAGAACCGCCACAAGGTGACCTAGAAACTTTCGTCGACGGTCTCACGTCAACAATCCAAAAAGCGTTGCGTAAAAGATGGATGACTCTCAATAAAGAAAAGCCTTCCATTACGGAAAGGCTTTTCGCGTCCGACCCTGTCCGGGTCGTCCGCACCCAAAGGTTCAAAGACCGAAGCTCAAAATTCACTGCGGGAGGCCACGGCACACAGACACGAATACGAATCGTCCGGCGCGTCCCCCGACACGCACGCGCCCCCCGCGCCCGCAGCGCCGAAGGAAACGAGGTAGCCGTCGGATGAAGGAGATCCTGACCAGGAATGGTTACGCACGAACAATTTCTCACCAGTGAGGATGTAGACGAGCAGATACCGCAAGAACGTGTTCTGCACCGGCTCCCTGAGCAATCGTGTAATATCGCAGGAAGCCAGGAAGAATGTTGCCGCTTCCAGTTTTCCTTTTTTGATCAGCGTTCGTGCCATACTTCGCTCAAACGTCCCCCACTTTTTCTTCGCGTCCCGGAACATTGGCGGGAGCGTATCTCCGAGTAGGCGTTCCATGTTTCCGATCAGGATATCCGTCTGCTCGACGAAGTCCTTGTTTCCCGTCTCCGGCAGGACATGCGGCGATACGAACTGCCA
>DATMYW010000010.1:0-3302 GCA_035560715.1 Candidatus Fimivivens sp.
TATTTCTACTACTATAAGCACTTTTCAATGTAAGTTGTCCAAATTGTTGACAATTTATATGAAAAATGCTACCATGGTTTCATGAATAACGACCTTGCTAAACTCATCGAATCCATCGGTTTTTCCGAAAAGGAGGCACAAATCTACCTTACCCTGCTCGAGTCGGGCAAGGCGGGTGTTTCGACCGTCTCCAAGCGATCCGGTATCAAACGACCGACAACCTACGTGATCCTCGAAGAGCTTGCTCAGAAGGGCTATGCCACGCTTTCTCCCGGAAAAAAAATCCTTTCCTATCAGGCTGTCGACCCGTCCGTCATCCTCATCCAAAAACGTACCGACCTCAAGAACTTCGCTGAAATGGTTCCCTTCCTCCAAACGATCGGGAATAAGGGCGGAGCAGCCCCGAAAATCCACTACATCGCCGATAAGGAAGGGATACTCAACATGTATGAAAGCTTGAATTTCGCGAAGGAATCCCTCTGTATCTCCTCGTATGCACAAATCGACGCGCAATTCCCTGGTATTGTCGACTTTTGGATCAAAGGCTACGAGAAGAAGAGCTACAAGACGACGGTAAAACATATGATCCCCGATAGTCCGAACGACCTTGCTTTCGGAAAGCGCTTCAAGGCGGCCGGTCAGGATGTCCGTGTCTTTCCCCGCGCGTTCGATACCGATATCGTCATCACCGAGAACAAGGTCGCCCTCTCGTCACTATCGGACACCCCTTTTCTCGTCCTGATTGAATCCGAAAAGCTCGCCCGCTCCCTCCGGCCCATTTTCGACCTCGTCTGGGAGGCGGGAAGCGAGCTTTCTTAGAAAAGCGAAACCCCGACTCTCGAAAGAAGCGGGGTTCGGTACCGACGGAAACGTTCCGATGACTAGAGCACCGCGTCCTTGGCGGCCTTGGCGAGGCGGAACTTGACCACGGTCTTGGCCGCGATCTTGATCTTCGCGCCGGTCGCCGGGTTTACTCCCGTGCGCGCCTTGCGCTTCGCCTTCACCATCTTTCCGAAGCCCGGGAGCACGAACTCCCCGTTCTTCTTGACTTCCTTGTACGCGAGTGCCGCCAATGCGTCGAGGGCGCCACCGATATCCTTCTTCGTAAGACCCGTCTTCTCCGAGAGCGTCGTCAACAGCTGCGACTTCGTCATCTTTGCCATAACGTTATGTTCGCGCCCGTCCGCCGATGGCGGACAGAGACGAATTTTCTGTTACCATTTATTATTTCGTGCCGGTTCGTGATGATCCCTGTCTCGCATCGACCTGCAAACATGGGGTCCGACCCGTCACTACCGCACAATAGTACGATATTTGCTGGCCTTTTGCAAATACATGCGCCGCACTCCCGGTCAATCGCCGGCCAGCCACTCCTTGAAATACGGGTGAAATATCCGGAAACCGTCTGGTTTTCGCGACTCATGACGAATCGTCTCCTCAGGAATTGCCGATGGCACCGCGTTCATCGGCATCCTCTCTCCGATCTCTTCGGGTTCGAACCACCAGACACCGAGATCCCGTTCGCATACTGGAATTCCGAAGATTCGGGCATAGGTCGGCACCTTGTATTCGAGCATGCCGACGGTCCGATCCGATACTGTCAGGTACTTCTCAAAGAATATGCGCGGAAATATCTCGAATATGAACAAACAGCATGGTAGCGTCCGCTCATATCCGTATTCCCGTTTCACATGCTCCCTGAATGAAAGGTACTCATGTCGATCGTCGCCACCTTCCTTCGTCCAGCTCCATTTTCTTTCAATCTCCTGGTCCAATTCCCTGTATCCCGAAAGCACCATTTCACCCTCCTTCAGGCCGGAAAACAGAGCGCTCAGGGAATCGAGTACGAGCATGTCCCACTGGACCACGGCGATACTGTCCCATTCAAGCCCGCCTCCCCGGAGTGCGAACCACTCAAGAATCATCAGGTCACCATGGATCCATTTCCAATCCGGGTCGGTCGACGGTGAAACGAACAAGTCATCAAGATATCCGCCGAGCCGTTCGCGGTACGAATCCGCTTCGCTCTGTTCACCGCCGAACAACCCGTATATCTTGAGATCGGGATTATATTGCTTCAGCAACCGTAGTCGGTTTTCACAGATATCCGGCTCCTTGTAGAACCAGAAAAGGATGGCGAGCTTCATGGCAAATTTGATTATTCGGATCCGATACGATCGGATTTCGCAGACGTTCCGATACCGATAACGATACCCGGAAGAATCATCATCTGCAACACCGGTGTCAGGCCGACTCCGAGAAACGGTATGATCGGCATATACGGGCCGTACGACCAGATGCCGACGGATAGTGCGACCTTCTCGAGGACGACCGCGACGAAGAGTCCGAGTATCGCGGTACATGCAAATCGTCTCCAGTCGTTTTTCTTCGGAATGATGCGGTCAAGCAAGAACAGCTCGGGCAGCAGAATACATAACGTAATCGCGATATCGATACACGCTGCCACGACGTGGATCACGATGAAATCCGTCGGGCCGGAAAAATGCGGCGCGAACAGGAATGCCTGGGACATCTCCCAGACGAGGTTCGACAGAAAACTCACGAGTAGGATCGGCAACGCTGTTCGCATAGTACTTCCCGTTCAACGGCCATTATCTGATCCCCTTTCCGATGTCCGTCAGAAGCGACGCGATATATTTCATCTCGCCTTTCCTCGCCGCGGGTACGAGCTCCTCCGCGAGCAGTTCCGCACGCTCCGTCCCCTCTTCGAGTTTTCGCTTGCCGCCGGGCGCGATCATGACCAGGCTGCTGCGCGCATCGTCCCTGTTCGCTTCCCGCTTCACAAGCCCGATCTTCTCCATCGGCAGGAGAAGCCGCGTGACGCCCGACGCGGTCAGGCCGATTTTCTCGGCCAGATCGACGCGACGCATGCCTTCCTTTCCCGCCTCGTCGAGGTGGAACAGGATGATGAATTCGGAGAGACCCAGTCCTCCGAGACCGCTGTCGAACCGGCGGTTCAAAACCGCCTGGATCCTCGCCAGATCGATAAAAAACCGCATCGACGGGTGTAAGGTGTTCATAGTATGCCCGATTATTACTTGACTACTCAAGTATATATCAAGCGACCGCCGCCGTCAACCGAGAACACTCATCTTCCACGCCAGTCCGAATATTCGCTGCACGACATCGGCGATATCCGGGTGATAAAAAGAAGGCAAACACTCCGAGCAGTTCCAATATTGACTCTGCCAGCAGGTAAGCAAAAAGGATATATGGTCAAATGACATAAAAAGCATTTCTTATGTCAATTTTCTAAGATGGTTTCCGAGTGGTATACATGC
>DATMYW010000011.1:0-25676 GCA_035560715.1 Candidatus Fimivivens sp.
GTTTCGGAGGCTGTTCCGGCCAGGACATCACCGCAAAGTCCGATACCGAACTCGGCCTCGTGGCGACCTTCACGAGCCTGGTCACGGACGGCCTCTCCTCGGCCTGGGACTTCCTGAGCGATCCAAACGACGACTCCGGCAACAGGAATCTCTGGAAGATGGCGACCCATCCGGTCCTCACCGTCTTCACCGGCGAGGCGGATCAGGACGGGGACGGTGTCGACTTCACCGACGATTGTAACGATCAGGATGCGGATGCCTTCGAGGTCACGACGTACTATGCGGATACGGATGGGGACGGATACGGGGACCCGGCGACGACGATCCAGTCGTGTGGGGCATCGGCAGGGTATGTCTCGAACGAGGAAGACTGCAATCCGACCGATAAGAAGGTCTACTATAGGACGTTTTTTCTCGATGCGGACGGCGACGGGTATGGACTGACCGCGTCAACGACACGAGTCTGCGGCGGCGCGTCGACATCCGCGCCCGACGGGTATGCCTTCGAATCGGGTGATTGCAACGATTCCGATATTTCGAAATATCCGCGACAGTATTATATGGATGTAGATGGGGACGGCTGGGGTATGTCCGACAGCGCGGTCGGAGTCTGTGAAGGGGTCGCTCCGGCCGGGTATGTGCTGCTCGGCGGCGATGCCGACGATTCCGATGCATCGAACAATCCCGGCATTACGGCCGATATCGTCATCGGCACGGACGTCGTCGCGAGCGGAGTTGAATCGATCGGCGCGAACCTGACGTCCGTGGCGGGAGGGACGAACTTCGCTATCAACAACTTCGTTCATTCGAGCGGCTTCGAGCCGGCCTTCTTCCGCGACCTTCAACGGATTCAGAGGACCGGCGTCAAAAACGGTTACCGGTGGATCGAATGGGATTATAACGGAGGCATGGATGGGTGGGATACCCGCGCGACCGGGTTTTGGAACGGTGCGACGGTGCGGTTTTACCGGATCGTCGATGCGAACGGGAACCCACTTTCATATTCGAGCAGCCTGCATGATCCGTCCGGAGCCGATCACGTGGTGTTTCTCGGTGAGGCGAACGTTCCTGAACCGAATGAAACCTTGCCGGTCGGCGGATTCGTCATCGACGCGTCCGGCAGCGGGGAAGAACGGATGTATGTCGATCGGTCGATCCCGCTCGCGTACGGGGATTATGTCTTTGTCTCGATGAAAACGCCGTATATGCCGGCCGAGAAGATGAGTTCCCGTCTTGAGAGGTATCGTGACGTGAATCATCCGGGAAGTCTGAATCTTTTCTGGGCCGATGGGACTACGGGACGTCTCGTGGAACATCCCGCGCCGATCCCGCAATCGTTCGAGGACGAGGACCCCGGTGATACCTGCCTCCGACTTGAGTCCGCATCGTCCGGTACGAAGAAATTCGGTCAGTATGTC
Organism: Candidatus Fimivivens sp.; assembly: GCA_035560715.1. Taxonomy (GTDB): domain Bacteria; phylum Patescibacteriota; class Minisyncoccia; order Moranbacterales; family UBA1568; genus JAAXTX01. The sequence goes on from DATMYW010000011.1 coordinate 1,419, forward strand.
TACGAAGGAAGCAACGATTCGGACCTCTGGTATTCGCAGCTCCATCCCGGAACCACCTATCGGGTCGAAGCCTGGATGCGTCAGGACGGCCTCGGAGATGACGGACATGTCCGATTCGCGTTCGAAGGGACGGGCGACTCCCATTATGCCGAGGCAAACCAGCGCGAACCGTGGGCGGTGACCGGTGAGTGGAAGAAATATACGTATGATTTCGTGGCGCCCGACTATCCCGCGGAGCCGGGGTATATCGCGCATACCATGAATTATACGGGACCCGGGACACTGTATGTGGACAACTGGGTCATCTACCAGTATGACGCGCGGAGCGGGTATCGGCCGTTCGGTCCGCACGTGAACTCGATCGATCCGATGCTGTCCTCGCTTCCGCAGACCGGGAAAAAGCCTGCAATCCGGTTTTATCCTCTCCAGTACAACAATTCCGAAGTCGACGCGATGCTCGGGAATTTTGCCGATAGCGATTTTAACTCGACGACCGGGGATATCGGAACGGGAAACAACGGTACCATCGCTCAAAGCATGAGATGGGCGTATGCCACCGGCGATACGGCGGAGACCCGGGTCGTCCCATGGATCACGATTCCGGAGGAATACACCGAGAACGATATCAACGCGGTCATCGAATATCTCGGTGTCCCGTACGATCCCGCGACCGACACGCCGGAATCGAAGCCGTACGCCTACAAGCGGTACGTGCAGCGCGATCACGACGGAGCCCCGTGGGCCGGGGAATTCCGCGAGATCGTGGTCGAGTACGGGAACGAGACATGGCACCAGGGCGCCGGCGGATACGGTTGGAACGGGTTCAGCGAGCCGGGCACCATCAATTACGGAGGAAGGGAATACGGACTCTTCGCACAGTATATGCTCGGCGAGCGGGTTCAGGGATCGGATGCGTGGCGACGGTACGGTCTCGGAAACAAGATCAAGTTCGCGCTCGGGGCCAACTATATCACCGGAACCACCGGATTGACCGCATACGGCGAACAGGCGATGCAACAGACGACCGCGGCCACGTATCTCGGGCATGCGAACTACGTCGGTCCGAAATGGGAAACGGGTGATACCGGCTCCAAGACGTTCAATGATCACGGAATCCAGGAAACCCTTGTCGGTCCGATGACCAGTTCGACGGTACAGACCCTGATAGAGAATTCTGCCGCGGCGCGCGATTCCCTGAAGGCCTCAGGTGCGGCCGATTACGTACTTACCGCGTACGAAGGCGGTCCGAGCGGGTACTGGTCGGGTGCGGGAACGGAAATTGACGAGCAGTACGGGAAATCGTTGGCCATGGGCGTCGCGGCGCTTGATGCCTGGCTTTATTCCAGTCTCCACGGTTACACGTATCAGAACTACCTCGGTTTTCAGAGTGGGAACTGGTGGACTTCGCATACGATGCCGGAACAAGGCGGCTTCAGACCGCATCCCGGCTGGCTTGCGATGACGATGAGGAATCTTTACGCGCCAGGCTCCTCGATGGTGTCCGCGACAGTGAATTCCGCGCCGACCTATCTGCGTAACGGGACCGAGATTCCGCTGGTCAACTCATACGCGATACGCGACGGCCGCGGCGACTATTCCGTCTTCGTCATCTCGAGAAAGCTCGATGGGACGCACGATGACGTGACGTTCGGAGACGGATTCACACCGGTTACCGTCCATCTTCCCTTCGGAGGGAAAACGCCGTCGAAAGTGACCCTGCACAAACTCGCGAAGCCGGACGGGACACCGGCCGACCCGCGTGACAATAACCGTTCCGAGGAAAATGTCGCCATCATATCGCAGGATATCGATCTGGCGAACTATTCCAGTGATTTCGTCATCGATGAGAAGACCGGCGGCGAGACGGGCGGCATGGCTCCCGGAACCGTCTATCTGTATAGTTTCTCCTTCGATTGCGACGGGTCGGACAGTTGTACGGATTCCGATGCCGACGGTTATGCCGCCTCGGAAGACTGCGATGATTCCGAAGCGTCGGTTCACGCCGAGAGGACCTTTTATCCCGATGCCGACGGTGACGGATACGGGGTATTCGAAAACTCGATCCAGGCCTGCCGGGCAACCGACGACCCGCCGCCGGGCTACGCGTCGAAGATAGGGGATTGCGCCCCGGAGAACGGTTCGACCTTCTCTCCCGACGCGCCGTATTATGCCGATGCCGACGGTGACGGATACGGTTCAGGTCCGTCCGTGGGCCAGGCGTGCGTCGTTCCCGTGTCGCATTCGTCCAATGACGACGACTGTGACGATGCGAACGCGTTCCGGCATCCCGGCAGCCTGCTATTCCCGTGTTCCGGAAACGGCGATTCTTCGGACGATGACGATGACGATGATGACGGCCATCATCACAAACGCTCCATCGTCGAAACGGTCAGGGCGGCGCTTTCCGGAAGTATGGGGAACGACGGAGCAGAAAATGCCGCGGAAGAAAGTGGATCCGATGAGGACGGGATGATCGATCGAGGGGCGATCCGAGACCTTGAACAGGCGACGGAAACGGCGGACATGAGCATTCCAGAGATCACCGAAATCCTCTTTCTTCCGGAAAAAGGAATCGTGAGGTTCTCCGGGACGGGAGCTCCGGATTCCGACGTCGTCCTGTTCGTCCATTCCGAGGCGCGGATCGTCAAGCGGATCCGCGTCGATGGAGGCGGACAGTGGCGTTATGAACATTCGCAGAAGGAGCTTTATCTCGAGCCGGGAACGCATGAAGCGTATGTCGTGGCATACGATGCCGGAAAACGGCTGAAGAGCGCCCCGAGCCCGACGCTTTCCTTCGAATTGTCGGAGGAAGATGCCGGGACGTCCGGAAAGAAGGGTATCTCCATATGGAAGTCGGCGCTTGTCGGCATGACGATAGCCGGCGCCGTTCTCGGTATCGTGGCATACGGAAGACGGCGGAATCGTTCCCGGCGTTCGGATGCCTGAGAAGTATCATGGATCGGTTCATGAAGCCGGTCTCCGGATCGGTGACAGGAGAAAAAATGAAAAGAGTCTCGGACGAGACTCTTTTCGCTGTTTGACGGTCTTTTCCCGATGCATCCGACCTCAGCGTTTTTCCATGTCGCGGACTTGTCGAAGGAGTTCTTCGAGTGTCGTCTCAATTTTCGCGAGGCGGGCGAGGTCTTCGGTCCGTTCGACACTGTCTTCCTTGTCGTCTTTCTCGATTTCTTCACCGAGGTCCTCGACACCTTCGGAAATCCCTTCCACGTCCTCGGAAATGTCCTCGACTTCCTCGCTGATCTCCTTGACGTCTTCTTGGATGGTGTCGATATCCTTGGAAATCTCCTCGACGTCCTCGGAAATGTCCTCGACGTCTTCCCGTACCTCCTCGATGTGTTTCGCCTGACGATTCACGGACATCTGGATGAAGATGGAAAGGTATATCGCCTCGAGCGAGACGATGGTGGTCAGGATAAGCATGATCTGATCGTATCCGAACCCGACGAACTGCAACGCGAAAATGCCCACGAACAGGACCGTGTGAACGACAAGCGAAGGGATGGAGCCGACGGAACGTATCGCTCTGAAGGCGAATTCCTCCAGGCGGGACGGCAACGGGGCGGCTGTTTCCGGTCGGTCTGTTTTTTCGTGCATGATGGTGCGCTTATCGATTCGTTTTGGAGAGGTATTCCCGTATCGTTTTCGCGTCAGAGAGCATGAATAGGCCGTATAAGGCGTTTGGTGCCACCCAATCCGAGGGGTTTGATTCTTTGTCTGGCGTCATCATGACATCCAGTTCCCGAGCGAGGGAGTCTGTGCCGTCCCGGATGAATCCCGGGAGACGGCTCGACGCGTACGACAGCACCTTGGCTTGCGAATCCGCATCCATGGCTTCGACGGACCCTGTCCTGATGAGCACCGCGAGGTCGGTGAGGATATGGATCGGCGGAGAATGTTCGGTGTCGGATGATCCCCGTGTGACGCCCACGATGTCGACGGTACTCATGGATCCTTCGGATGTCGCGGATAGCGTTCCCGTGATGAGCTGCCAGTCGTGAACGAGCATCAGTCGGGAGAGACGCTCTCTCTGACTCTCGTCCGGAACTTTTGCAAAGGCCGGGTCGGCATCGGGATGGAGCTTCGAGACGATGCCGGCGAGATAATCTTCGGTATTGCGATCGGTAATGCCGAGTTCCATGGCGGCTGCGAGCGTACGGAGTTCGTACAGGAGGTTCCGATCCGTGTCGGCGGCGTATTCCGCGTATGTGACGATCCGTGAGAGGAGAATGGGCTTGACTCTTCTGATGAAAAGCTCGGCGTCATCTCATGCCTGCGCGACCGTCGTCTCGGTTTCCCGTTTCACCTGCGGTCGATCCGTTTCCGGTATCCGTTCCATCATATCTTTCTCGATTATCGGTCACGAAGCCAGTATATACCATATATGCCAGAACCGCCTTCCGAAAAGGGGCGCGAAGGGGTACAATGGTACCGAATCCGTAAGGAACGTCTATGGATAAGCGATTGGTCGGGCTTGTGGCGATCGTGGTGGGAGCGGTGACGCTCACGGGGTGTTCGAATTCCGTAAATGAGTCTCAGGATCAGGAAGGGACTCGGGATCAGGTGCAATCCCAGGCACAGGAAAGCGCGAAATCGGGGGTCGCCGATTGGGTTGCCGGACTCTCCGAGGGGAAACGCATGCGGTGTGAGTATTCGTTCGGCGAAGGTGATAAGGCGGTGAGGACCGTCATGTACATGGAGCGCGACCGGTATCGTACCGAAGTCGGCACGCCTGCCGGCGACATGGTATCACTCTTCGACGGGAAGGTGATGTACAGTTGGACGAAGGACGGGAAACAGGGGATGAGGATGGATATCGAATGCATGAAGCAGCTTGGCGATAAGGCCCCGAAGGGCGAAGCGACTCAAAAGGAGGCGGCTCCGGAGCGGTATGATTCCCCGCAGGACGCGCTCGAGAGCATCCCGGACATCGCCTGTTCGGTGACGACGGACGCTGTCGATCTGTCGGTGCCGACCGACGTGACGTTCGCGGACCAGTGTGAGATGCTCAAGGGCGCACTCGGAAAGATACCTGCCGGCATGCAGGATCGGATTCCGGACGGCGTGAAGGGCATGATGAACGGACAGTAGTCTTCGATTCTCAATAAAAGCGGCCCGGAGAGGCCGCTTTTTCGTCCCACGTGGTATACTTTGACGTATGAGCGATTCCGAAACAGGGACCAAGGGAGGTGTGTTCGGATTCTGCGTGAAGGCGATTCTTTTTGATATGGACGGGGTGCTTGTCGATTCGGAACGTCTGCATAAGCGTGCCGATGCCGAGGTATTCGTCGCACACGGCCTATCGGTTCCGAATGAGGCCTGGGACGACATCTTCGGCATGAGGGCGGAAGAGGGTCTCCGGTTCATCCTTGATCGGTATGGGAATGGTGACGAGGATGCATCCGCGCTTGCCGACGAGAAACGGGAACGGTATTTCGAATTGGTCAGGCAGGGGCTCGATCCGATATCCGGCGTGAAGGAATTCGTCGTCTCATGTTGTGAGCGTTCGCTTCGCACCGGGGTGGTCACATCCGGGAGAGCGTATTATCAACTCCCGATCCTTGACCGCTTCGGATTCCGACCACTGTTCGACGTCATCGTGACCGGAGACGAGGTGATGAACGGGAAACCGGATCCGGAGCCGTACCTGCTTGCCGTGTCACGGCTCGGACTCGATCCGGCGGAGTGCATCGTCGTCGAGGATGCGGACAACGGTATCCGCTCGGCGAAAGCCGCCGGATGTATCGCTGTCGGCTTGTCCACGTCCCTTTCGCGTGAGCGGCTGCTCGCTGCGGGTGCGGACCTTGTTATCGACGGATTTATCGGATACTAACGAATACGGTATGCGTACGAACATCGTTCATGAGGGTGCCGACGAGCTGACCTACGAGATCCGGGGTATCGTCCGGGTCGCGGAACGGCTGCGCGACCTGGGTGTCGATATCGTGTGGGAGAATATCGGCGATCCGGTCGCGAAAGGGGAATGCGTCCCGGATTGGATCAAGGATATCGTCGCCGATACCATGCGCGACGACGCGTCGTTCGGGTACTCGCCGACCAAGGGGGTCCTGTCCGCGCGGAAGTTCATCGCCGCGGAACGCCTGCGGGAGTCGGGAGTGACGCTCGATCCGGAAGACATCCTGTTTTTCAACGGGCTCGGCGACGCGATCTCGAACGTGTATACGTACCTGCGCCGTTCGGCACGGGTCATCGGTCCGTGTCCGGCGTACCCGACGCACTCGTCCGCGGAAGCCGCGCATGCGGGCGCCCCGCATATCACATATACGCTCGACCATCAAAAGAACTGGTATCCGAACCTCGAGGATATCCGCAACAAGGTCCGGTATAACCCGTTGGTGGCCGGAATCCTCATCATCAACCCGGACAATCCCACGGGGATGGTCTATCCCAAGCAGGTGCTCAGGGAAATCGTCGCCATAGCGAGGGAATACGGACTGTTCCTCGTTTCCGACGAGACGTATGCCCGGTTGTCCTACGGTCGTGAGAAGATGACTCCGCTCTACGAGGTGATCGGTTCGGACGTGCCGGCGATCGTGATGCGCGGTTTGTCCAAGGAGGTGCCGTGGCCGGGCTCGCGATGCGGATGGATCGAGGTGTACAACAAGGATCGCGATCCGGCATTCGCCCGATACGCGAAGACCCTGGTCGATGCCAAGATGCTCGAGGTGTGTTCGACGACCTTGCCACAGCTGGCGCTGCCGTCCATCGTCGGCGATCCGCGATTCGCCGAACATGTCCGCGTCCGCACCGAGGGGTACCGGAGAAAGGCCGACATCGCCCGGGCGGTCTTTTCAAGGATCCCCGGTGTGATCGCCCCGTGCCCGGAAAGCTCTTTCTATTATTCCGTGGTTTTCGAGGACGGGGTCCTGGGTGACAGTCAGTCGTTGCCGATTTCCGAGCCGTCGATCCGGGATTTCATCGGACGGGAAGTCGAGGGTGTCGCCCCGGACAAGCGGTTCGTGCTGTATCTCATGGCGGCGACCGGTGTCTGTGTGGTTCCGCTTTCGGGATTCAATACCGATCTGACCGGGTTCCGCATGACGCTCCTCGAACCCGACGAATCGAAATTCCGGACCAGAATCGAGATACTCGCCGGAGCGATCCGGGAGTATGTTTCAAGCGTAAAGCGTTAAGCGAAAAGCGAAAGTCAGTATTCCCAAGGTCCAACCTTAGGAAAAGAGTACGATTGGTCGTTGAATGAAGTTTCATGCAGAACGATAAGAGAACGATTGAAGTCGACGGTCGGACGCTTTCGTATGAGCTTCGGCGGCATCCGCGCGCGAAACGTATCAGTGTGAGCGTGCGTCCCGGACCGGACGAAGGGGGACGGATCGTGTTGACCGTTCCTACGCGATCGTCGGTCCGGGCGGGCGAGGCTTTTTTGGTGCGGCATGCCGAGTGGGCGGTCGCGCAGGCGGGGCGACTCGCGGGTTGCGAACCGCTCCTCGCGTCGTCATCCGGACACGAGTACCGCAAGCGGCGTGCCGAGGCCTCGGCGTTTGTCCGATCGAAAGTCGCCGATTGGAACCGGCACTACGGGTTTCGGCACGGTCGCATCACGATCCGAAATCAGTCGACCCGGTGGGGGAGCTGTTCCGCAAAGGGAAACCTCTCGTTCAATTGGAAACTTCTCCTTTTGCCGGAGCATATGGCGGACTACGTCGTGGTACATGAGCTCTGCCACATCGCCGAATTCAATCACTCCGCGCGGTTCTGGAACCTGGTGGCCAAGACGATACCGGACTGTCGCCGTATTGCCAGGGAACTCCGGAAGGGGTAGGATGCGTTGAAGTCACAAGTCGAAAGTTGGGGCGGGTCCCTGTGTCCGCCCTGAAAGTCGAAAGTAAGGAGATAATCGTCAAAAGTGGGAAAAAGGTATCAGCCTTGCATTATTGCCGGCTGTTAACTGATTGAAACTATGGAGATCACCGAGAGGATACGACAATTCGTGGAGGACGAGTGCCGGAAGCCGACGAGCAAATATGGGTTCGAGCCGTACGGGAATCATTTCGTGCCGGTGGCGAAATATGCGAAACTGTTGGCCGAAGAGTACGGAGCGGACGTGGACATCGTCGAGATCGCCGCGTGGATTCACGACATCGGATCCATTGTCCACGGCAGGGAAGACCATCATATCACCGGTGCCAAAATCGCCGAGGAGAAGTTGCGGGAGTTCGGGTATCCGGAGGAACGGATAACGCTCGTGAAAAACTGCGTCCTGCATCATCGCGGATCGCAGGGAATCGGATCGGAAACGCTCGAGGAGCAGATTGTCGCCGAAGCCGACGCGATCAGCGCGTTCGACAACATCGAGGGAATCTTCAAGGCCGCGCTGGTGTATGAGAACATGAGTCAGGGCGAGGCGCGGAAATCGGTCTTGAAAAAGATGACGAATAAGTGGAACCAGTTGCGGTTCGAGAAATCGAAGGAGATGATCGGGCCGAAATACGAGGCCGTTCGGATACTGTTGGATCGATAAGCAGCGGATCGGAAGAGCATGCCTATGGAACTGAAACTCTCGGAAGGACAACTCAAGGATCTCGTATTCCTAGCGGAACTCGGCCGGTTCGTGCGGGAGCGGACGTCCGAGGTGTCCGATGCCGAACTCGACCGGCTCTGGAAGAGTGCGATTGAGCCGCTCCTCTTTGCCGCGCGTGAGGCCGGGATCGAGGGCATCGCCGAGGATCGGAACGGGAAGATCACGGTCGCCAAGGAGATCGTCGTCGCGACGGACGACGCCGTCGACGATTACGACGAGGAGACCTTCTGGTTCGAGCTCGAAAGCCGGCTCGGTGAGCGCGATTTTTATTACTACGGCAACGACAAGGAGATCGAATTGGCACAGAAGACCGGTAAGCTGCCGGACCGCGTGGAGTGGTACTACCGCAAGTACCGCAAGGAGTTCGACGAGCACGGCGTGGACCGCCTCGAGGTCAACGAGGAGTTCTGACGGTTCCGCATGTGACCCCGGGCCTTCGATATGGTATATTTCTGATGATAATCCGTTTATCGATCCCGTTATGCTATTCGAAGTTCCCGCCTTCGGGCCGTTCAAGAAGAAGTCGACGCCCGAAGTTTCCGAGCCGGAAACACCGTTTTCCCAGATGACCCGTGAGGAACGGGAGTGGGCGATGCGCGATCAATTGCGGAAACCGGGGTATGAAGAGACGAGCTTGGCTGCAGGGAAAGGAATCATCGTCGGCGGGGAGCCGGAAACGTATCCCGAGGAAAAAGGCGAAGTTCCTGTTTCCGTTCACAAGGACGGTATTTTGGTCGCAGAAGGGGAATCGGATTGTTCGACGGAGGAGAAAGTCGGATTCATGGAAGGGTGGAGCGAAGATCTGTCCGGTGTGGCCCGTAGTATTCCGGGTATCTTTCCGGGACGGGCGGGGAACTCGAGGTATGAGAACTCAACGGGGCTCTTGGTCGAGTGGGATGCGGAGGGTGTCCGACCGGTATGGATTCGCGCGACAGGATCGGGCGATTCTTTTCGGCTTCGGCGGGAAGAAATCAGGGAATTTTCGGAAATCGCAGAGGCATTCTCTCTTTCGGAATTGGAGGGAGCCTTCGACGGCGCAAGGATCGCATTGGAACGCCTGACGGAAGACGACGAACGGAAGAAGAACGGCCCGCAGCCGCCAAGTGCGGAATCGGAAGCGTAGTATCTCACTCTCCTGTATGCACCGTACAGATCCGGCTCCGATGCGGGCCGGATTTTACTGTACCGCAGTCCTTGATTCCTCCCGTATTCCGGCGTACAATGGCCGCGCCATGAATACGCCGACCTATGACGGGAAAGCTGGACTCGACGAATTGAAAACGCTGCCGGAGGAACCGGGAGTGTACTTTTTTCTGGATGAAACGGGTGACATCCTCTATATCGGCAAGGCGACGTCTTTGCGCGACCGGGTGCGGAGTTATTATTCTCAGGATTTGATGGAGACCCGTGGTCCGAAGTTGGTACGGATGATAGGCCTCGCGCGAAATATCGCATGGAAGACAAGCGACTCCGTGCTCGAGGCGCTCATCCTCGAGTCGCGGCTCATCAAGGATCATCAGCCGCCGTATAATACCTTCGAGAAGGACGACAAGAGCTACAACTATGTCGTCGTGACGGACGAGGAATTCCCGCGGATTCTCCTCGTGCGCGGACGCGACCTCGCGGAGGGAAAGTTCACCGCGCCGATCCGCTCGCTCTTCGGTCCGTTTCCGAACGGGGGACAGCTCAAGGCCGCGGTGGAGCTCGTGCGGAGGATATTCCCGTTTCGGGACAGCTGCGAACCTTTTCAACGTACAACTGACAACTCGCAACCGACAACGGAGGGACATCCGTCCGGGAAGCCCTGTTTCAACCGGCAGATCGGACTGTGTCCGGGCGTGTGCGCCGGCGAGATGTCCGCAAAGGAATACGGCAAGACGGTGCGCAACATCGAACGGTTCTTCCAGGGGAAGAAGACCGATATCGTCCGCTCGCTCACGCGTGAGATGAAGTCGGCCGCGGACAAGCTTGAGTTCGAACGTGCCGACGAGATCAAGCGGACGATTTTCGCACTCGGTCACATCCATGACGTGTCGCTGCTCGCGGGGGATTCCGGGGAGCAGGACGGCGACGGGAACGGCGTGCGCATCGAGGCGTACGACGTCGCGCACCTCGGCGGGGACGCGTCGGTCGGCGTGATGACCGTGCTCCGAGGAATCGTACCGGACAAGGATTCATACCGGAAGTTCCTCCTGCGCGGGGCGCATGCGGGCAACGACCTCGCGGCGCTCGAGGAGATCCTCCGTCGCCGCGCGCGTCACGCGGAGTGGGGGACACCGGACATAATCGTCGTCGACGGGAGCGTTCTTCAGAAGGGGGTTGCGGAGCGAGTACTTGCCGAGTCGGGTGACGCGTTCGCCGGTACACGCATCGTCGGCGTCGTGAAGAACGCGAAACATCAACCCGAGCGTCTGATCGGTGACCGCGAGGTCATCGCCGACTACCGCCGGGCTATCCTCCTCGCCAATGCCGAAGCGCACCGTTTCGCCATCACCTATCACCGAAAACGCCGGGGGAAGGATTTTCTTCCAAATCGGTGATTTCCATTTTCATTGGAAAATATAGGCTTTTATGAGCCTTTATTTTTTCGGTTTTCAGATTTCAGCTGATCGTATCGGTCAGTTGGGAGAGCTGTATAGCCGGTTCATATTCGCTTCCTGGCCCCTTGCGATCGTCATGTCGTTTGTCCGTCTTGGCCGCGGAGTATCGTTTCCGGGCCGACGCTTTACACCTTCCGAAAAAAGGGGTAGTATGGAAAACGACTTTCCTCTGACATTGTGGCTATGGCGACAGCAAAGAAGCCGGTGATAGAGGTCCGCGGCGCTCGCGTGAACAACCTGAAGAACGTGAACGCGGACGTGCCGCGGGATGCGTTCGTCGTGGTGACGGGACTTTCCGGATCAGGGAAGTCTTCTTTCGTTTTCGACACGATATACGCCGAGGCGAACCGCCGGTACATGGAGTCTCTGTCGTCGTACGCGCGCAACTTCATGGAAGCGTTCGACAAGCCGGACGTGGACGCGATCCGAAACCTCATCCCCGCGATCTCGATCGATCAGCGGAGCGTGTCACGAAGCCCACGCTCGACGGTCGGTACGATGACCGAGGTGTACGACTATCTCAGGCTTCTCTTCGCCAAGGAAGGCGTACCACACTGTCCCTCGTGTGGTGATCCGCTCACGAAGCGGACACCGATGGAGATTCTCGAGGAAATCCTTTCCGCACCGGATGGATCGTCGGTCGTCTTCCTGGCACAGCCGGCCGCGTTCGTCGGGAAGGACCCGGAGCATATCCTGGCCGCGGCATCGGAACAGGGATTCGTCCGTGTACGGATCGATGGCGACATCGTGCTCCTCGCCGACGTGCGTCGTGACGGGCTGTCCGGTCGGAAGACGCCCGGGAACATCGAGGTGGTCATCGACCGGCTCATGCTCGATACGGCCCGACCCGACAAGGAGCGCATTCTCGATTCGCTCGAGACGGCATTCCGAACGGGGCAGGGCGCGGCGTCGGTGCTTATCGGCGACGAGGAGCGACGGTATCTCAACCTGTTTCTCTGTGAGTCGTGCGGCGTCGCGCTGCCAGATTTCACGCCGAGTCACTTCTCGTTCAACAGCCCCGACGGCGCGTGCCAGCGGTGTTCAGGTCTCGGCGTGACGCTCGAATTCGATCCCGAGCTCGTCATTCCGAACAAGGAGCTGTCCCTGCTTGAAGGAGCAATCCGTCCCTTGGCGAAGACCGGTGGAGAGCGCGGGAACGGAAACGGTCCGATCCGCGTGCTTGACGATGTCGCGAGGCGGCAACGGTTCTCGCTTTCGGTGCCGGTGAAGAAGCTCTCGAGAAAGCAGATAGACGTCATCTTGTACGGCGAGAAAGGCAAGGACGGATTTCCGGGAATCATCGATCTGCTCGAGCAGAAGTATCGCGATGCCCGGAGCGATCATTTCCGGGCGGAACTCGAGGAATGCATGCAGAAGAAAACCTGCTCCGACTGCGGCGGGAAACGGCTCCGTCCGGAGTCCTTGTCCGTCCTGGTCGACGGCTATTCCATCTTTGACATGGCCGGGCGGAGCGCATCCGACCTTCGTTCTTCCGTGAAAGCGCTTTCGTCCACGCATGTGAGCCGAGAGAAGCGTGTGACCGACCTTATCTTCCGCGAGATGGAAGCGAGGCTTGCCGCGATCGAGAAGGTCGGACTCGGATACCTGTCGCTCTCCCGAGGGGCCGATACGCTTTCTGGCGGAGAGGCGCAGCGGCTGCGGCTCTCGACACAGATGCGGGCGGGTCTCTCCGGTATCCTCTATGTCCTTGACGAGCCTTCGGTCGGACTCCATAGTCGCGATACCGACCGGCTGATCGACGCCGTTCTCGAACTCCGCGAGGGAGGGAATTCACTTATCGTCGTCGAACATGACCGGACGATCATGAAACGGGCCGACCATGTGATCGACTTCGGTCCGGGCGCCGGCCGTCTGGGCGGCGAAGTGATCTTTTCCGGCACGACCGAGAAATTACTCGCCTCGAAGTCGGCGACCGGCGCGTACCTGTCCGGGAAGCGCAAGGTCTCGAATAAGGAGTCGGTACGTGAGGGGAACGGCAGGCGGATCTCCATTGTCGGTGCATCCGAGCATAATCTGAAGGACGTCGATGTCCATATCCCGCTCGGGATGTTCGTCGCGGTTTCGGGCGTATCTGGCTCGGGTAAGTCGTCCCTCGTGGACGATATCCTGTCGCGGGCGCTCGCGAAGCGGTTTTACGACGCGAAGACGGAGCCGGGCGCACATGGGCGGATCGACGGTCTCGAATACATCGACAAGGTGATCACGGTGAATCAGGATCCGATCGGCCGGACGCCGCGTTCGAACGCGGCGACGTATACGGGCATATTCAACCATGTCCGCGATCTTTTTGCGGCGACACCTGAGGCCGAGCGTGAACGGTTTGACGCGAGTCATTTCAGTTTCAATATGAAGGGCGGCCGGTGCGAGGCCTGCCAGGGCGGCGGTATGAAGAAGATCGAGATGTACCTCCTACCGGACATGTACGCTCCGTGCGAGGTCTGTGGGGGGACCCGGTACAACCAGAAGACGCTCTCGGTCTCGTACCGCGGGATGAATATCTCACAGGTGCTCGCGATGACCGTTTCGGAGGCGCGTACGTTCTTTCTCGACCAGCCGGCCATCGAGGAGAAACTGCGTACGCTCGAGGAAGTCGGACTCGACTATCTCGTGCTTGGCCAATCAGCCCCGACTCTCTCGGGTGGTGAGGCGCAGCGCGTGAAACTCGCGACCGAACTCGCACGGAAGTCGAGCGGCAACACGCTCTATATTCTCGATGAGCCGACGACCGGACTGCACTTCGAGGATGTCCGCAAGCTGCTCGACGTGCTCGACACGCTGGTCGACAAGGGCAACACCGTGCTGGTCGTCGAACACAGCACGGATGTCATCAATCACGCCGACTGGGTCATCGAACTCGGTCCCGACGGCGGTGAGGAGGGCGGCGAACTTGTTTTCGCCGGGACTCCGAAGGACCTGAAGAGGTGTTCCAAGAGTCCGACCGCGAAATATTTATAGTCGAAAGTAAAAAGTTACAAGTCAAAAGCCGAGAGTCGGTGACCGTATAAACCTTCGACTTCGGACTTTTAACTGAATGGTCGTATGTCCCTCTCCGGAAACATCCTCGCCACGATCGCCTACTTTGATGCTTTCGATCTGCCGTTGACGTCGTTTCAGATCTGGAAACACCTTATCGCCCTGGATCAGGATGTCACCAAACCGGAGTCGGTTCCACTTGGTGATGTCGTGGCCGTGCTCGACGACCCTGAGTTGCGTGGTCGGATCGCATCGCGTGACGGATTCTTCTTTTTACCGGGGCGTGAGGACACTGTCTCCGAGCGGATTCGGTCCGAGAAGGTCGCCGTCGCGAAGTTGAAACGGGTCCGACGGCTGGCGTCGGTGTTGCGACTCTTGCCGTTCGTCCGGATGATAGGAATTACGGGGAGTCTTGCCATGAAGAAGGGGAAGAGCGACAGCGATTGGGATTTCTTCGTCGTTGTACGGGCTGGCCGGATTTTTACGGGCCGGACGATCCTTACCGGTTTTTTGCAGGCGATTAGACGGCGTCGGCACGGTATGTGTATCAGGGATCGCGCCTGTCTCAACTATTTCGTGACGGAAGATAATCTGACAATCCCGACGGAGGACCTCTTCTCGGCGAACGAATACATGTGTATCATCCCGCTGTTCGGCAAAGAGACGTTTCTCCGCTTCATGCTCAGGAACCGGTGGATCGCACGGTTCAAGCCGGACTTCCGGCAGACGGAGGCATTGCCATTGTGGACCGTGCCCGATTCGAGAAAGACCGTTGCCGTCCGCTCTGCTTTCGAACGGCTACTCGATTCGGACGTCTTGGAAAACTGGCTCGGATCATGGCAGAAGGAGAAGATCATGCGTAATCCCAACACGCGACACGAGGGAGGATACATAGAAGCGTCCGATCGTACGCTGGTGTTTCTGCCTCACCCGCACGGTCCGGTGATCTACGAGAAGTTTCGGAAACGTCTCGGCGAAGTTCGGCTGCGCGGATAATCTCTACTTGTTTCATGTCGGCGCGTGCAGCCGAGGTGGCATTTTTTTCGTTTCCGTATCCGGTATCGGTATGGTATACTTTGTAAAAACGGACACGTGCGAACGACTCCTATGCCGAGATATATCTTTACGGCGAAAAACGCGACATCCGGCGAGGCGAAGGCCGGTGAACTGACCGCGAAGGACGAGCGCCTGCTCGCCGCGGATCTGCGGTCGCAGGGATTTCTGCTTACGTCGGCGAAAGAGGTGCGGGAGGAATCCGGTGTCAAGATAAAGCTTCTCGACCGGTTCCAGACCGTCCCGCTCAAGGAACGGATGGTGTTCGCACGGAATCTCGCGGTGATGATTTCTTCCGGACTCGTCGTCTCACGGGCGATCAAGAGTCTTTCCCTTCAGACGCGGAACAAGACGTTCCAGAAGATCCTTATCGGGGTGCACGACGATCTCCAGGCCGGAAAATCCCTTTCCGAGGGCCTTGCAAAGTATCCTGCAGTGTTCAATGAGCTCTTCACGAGCATGGTTTACGTCGGCGAAGTGTCCGGAAATCTCGAGATGGTACTCGGCATCCTCGCCTTACAGCTTGAGAAGGAGAACGATCTCAAAAGCAAGGTGCGCGGCGCGCTCATGTATCCGTCGGTCATCCTTGTCGCGATGCTCGTCATAGGATTCATCATGCTCACCTATATCCTCCCGAGCATTACGGGTGTTTTCAAGGATATGGGTGCGGAGTTGCCGCCGATGACCATGTTTCTCATAAACGTGTCCGACTTCCTCCGGAACAACATGATCCTGTCCCTTGGTCTCGTCGCGGCGCTTGTCGTGGGGTTGCAGGTAGTCGCGCGGACACCTTCCGGAAAACGCGCATTTCACTTCCTCGCGGTGCGGACCCCGGTACTCGGAGGCATTGTCGTCAAGGTGAATTGCGCCCGGTTCGCCCGCATATACAGCTCACTGCTTAAAAGCGGCGTATCGGTCGTCGACGGGCTGTCTATCGTGTCCCGGACTATTCCGAACGTCTACTACAAGGATGCCTTTACGGAAGGTATCGATGGCGTCCAGAAAGGGAAAGAACTGAGTTCCGTTATCGCGTCCTACGGTCACATCTTTCCGATCCTCGTCCCGCAGATCATCGAGGTCGGCGAGGAAACCGGAAAGACCGAGGTCGTACTCGAACGACTTGCGGAGTTCTATGAGGCGGAAGTGACCCAGATCACGGCGAACCTGTCCTCCATCATCGAGCCGGTCCTGATGTTGGTCATCGGCGGCGCGGTAGGATTCTTCGCGGTCGCGATGCTGACGCCTATGTACAGCGTGATGCAGAACATCAAATGACATGATGGAACGAACCGGTAACCGGACGCGATTCGGGAAGACGGGCGGCTTCACGCTTATAGAGGCCGCATTCGTCGTATTCCTGTTTTCCGTCATCGCGCTTTCCTTTTATCAGCTTTTCTCACTCGGAACGAAACGGATCCTGGATGTGCGACGCAAACTCGGCGCCGTCGCGCTCGCGTCCGAGGAAATGGAAACGGTCCGGAGTCTTCCGTATGCCTCGATCGGAACCAAACGTTCCGACGGTTCCGGCGGATGGGACTACGGCATCCCGGCCGGAGACATCGTCGAGACGCGGACGATTTCCCGGAGCAATGCGACCTATACGGTTCACACGATGGCGGAATATAAGGATGACTCATTCGACGGAACGGCCTCCGGAAGTCCGAACGATGCGATTCCGACCGACTACAAGCGGGTTCGGATCGAGGTCTCCTGGGCGGGTTCCGAGAATGACCAGAGCGTGGTCACCTGGGGATCGTTCTCGCCGAACGGCGTTGAACAGCCTTCGAATACCGGTGTCTTGTCGATCAATGTCACCGATCCGTCCGGTGCCGAACTGCAGGACGCGGATATCCGTGTCGTGTCCGCGGCGGATAACGTGGATCTAACGGCGCAGACCGATTCGACCGGTAACCTGTCTCTTCCGGGGGCGCCGCCGGGGAATGACTATATGATCACCGTTTCTAAAAACGGATATTACGGGGCGCGGACCTATCCCGCCTATCCTTCGTCGGCCTTCAACCCGATCGACCTTCCCATGTCCGTGGTCGTCGGTTCTGTCAATCAGAAATCGTTCGCCATAGGACGCGTGTCCGATGTCACGATCCAAAGCGTGGATACGTTCGGAGAGGCGATCCCGAACGTCCCGTTCGCGGTGTCGGGGGGGCGTCAGATCGGTACCACGGTCGACCCGCCGATCACGGCGGTGTATGATTTTTCCGATTCATCCCAGACCGGGAGCGATGGCAAGAAAGTATACGGGAGCCGTTCGTACGGGCAGTACGTCTTCTCTTCCATAGGCAGCGTATCGGGGTATCGGTTTCTTTACGTCGATCCGGAAGTCATCGGCGTTCCCGATGCCTTCGACATATCTTCTTCCGGAGAGGATCAGACGGCAAGCCTGGTGTTCGCGAAGACATCCGTTCCATCGGTCCTCTTTACCGTGACGAAGACGGTCGGAGCTACGACCGAAGCCGTTTCGGGAGCCTCCGTCAGGCTGTATGACGATGCGATCGACTATGACGAGACGGTAACGACCGATCTGTCCGGAAAGGCGTACTTTCCGACTTCGACACCCGGCCTCGAGGATGGGACGTATCAATTCGAAGTGACGACGAGCGGCTATGCGACGGAGACCGGATCGATTGACGTGACGGGAGGCGGATTACAGGATCGGGCAGTGACACTGACCGCGGAATAACGGCCTATGGGACATGATCGCATGACAACTTCATACGGGACGCGATGCGGGGTCCTGGCGGGTATGACGCTCGTCGAGGTGCTCGTATCCATTTTCATCCTGACGATCGGCATGGGCGGTTTCGCGACGCTGTTCCTTCGGAGCTGGAAGATGAACGGGTTCATTCTCGAGACGGGAGTCGCGTCCGCGGCCGCGTCGCGCGGCGTGGACCGGATCGTCTCGGACCTCCGGAAGATCCGGCAGGGGGATGACGGAAGTTACCCGATCGTATCGGGGGGGAATTCCGACCTCACGGTGTTTCTCGACGTCGACGACGACGGGAAAACCGAGCGGGTACACTACTATCTTCAGAACGGTCTGTTGAAGCGGGGGGTGACGGAACCTTCTTCGACACAGCCGGTCACGTATCCGACGGGTGACCAGACCGTTACGACGATCGCCTCGTATGTCGCCAATTCGGGCAGTCAACCGATATTCTTCTACTACAATGACAATTATCCGGGTGATACGGTGAACAATCCGCTGTCCACGCCTATCGCTGTTCAGGATGCCCGTCTCGTGAGAGTCCGTCTCATCGTCAATATCAATCCGAACCGCGCGCCGGAATCCACGACCATCGAATCGTTCGCCGAATTCAGGAATCTCAACGAGTATGTCCGTTAGTGCCCGGAGGAACATGACCGCGAAAGGATCGGCGCTCGCGTTCGCGCTTGTCATCTTATTGGCCACGTCGATCATACTTACCTCGATCCTCGGTTTCATCTCGTCGCAGATCAAGCGGGCGACCTATGAGGCGTCCCGTGAACAGGCCTTTCAGGTCGCGGAGCAGGGCATACAGTTCTACAAGTGGTACCTCGCGCATCAGACGGACGGACGGACCGCCCAGCAGATCGACGCGTTCTGGACTTCCGGGAGCGCGTACGGCGTCGGTTCCGACTACGTGGCGAATGTCTCCGATCCCGGGGGCGGTATCATGGGTTCTTATCGGCTTACCGTCACTCCGCCGATTGCCGGTTCGACGATCGTCATCGTCAAGTCGGTCGGCCGGATGATCCGCTATCCGGACGTCACCCGGACGATCCAGGTCCGTTTTCGTCGGCCGTCGTGGAGTGAGAGCGCGGTCATGTCGAACGACTTCATGCGCTTCGGAGAAGACACCGAGGTCTACGGGAAGATACAGTCCAACCTCGGCATCCGTTTTGACGGACTCGCACACAATGTCGTGTCGAGCGTGGTTCCGACGACCGACGATCCTGATCATTCCGGCAACTCGGAGTTCGGGGTACACACGCATGTGAACATACCGCCGTCGAGCGGCGTGAACGATAACTTCCGGTCGCTCGAGGCACCGCCGAGTACGATGCAGGCGCGGACGGACGTGTTCGTCGCGGGTCGGAAATTTCCGATCGCGTCGACGGATTTCAATGGGGTGCTCGGGAACCTGAGTTATATGAAGACCCAGGCGCAATCCGGACAGGGGCGGTATTTCGGGAGTGTCAGCAATAGCGGGAGCACCTATTCAAGTCGAAGGATCATTCTGAAGACGAACGGGACATATGATACGTGTCTTGTCAGATCCTATTCCACCGCGACGAACGATATCGGTTCGAACGGGTATGCGAAGCCGGACGGTTCCGGATCATGCGGTTCCTGTTCCGGTCAGTGTCTCCAGAACTTCCCCATCCTTCAGAACGGAGTCATCTTCGTGGAGGGGAATGTCTGGCTTTCGGGGCAGGTGAACGGTCGAAAGGTGACGATCGTCGGTGCGAACCTTACCGGCATGGGATCGTCGATGTCCGTCTACATCCCGAACGACCTCTTGTATACGAACTATGACGGGACCGATATCATCGGCGTCATCGGACAGCAAGACGTCGACATTCCGCTCACGAGCGATACCGACCTCCGTATCGACGGCGCGCTTCTCGCTCAACAGGGTCGCGTCGGTCGCTCCAACTACGGTTCGTCCGATCATAAGCACTCCATCACGCTTTTCGGAGCGATGGCGACAAATCACCGATACGGATTCGCATGGACGAACCCGTTTACCGACTGGGGCTATGATATCCGAAACCTGTACTATGATAACAACCTGTTGTACTATCCGCCACCGTTTTTCCCGACCGGGACACAGTACCTTGTCGATTTGTGGGAGGAGCGATGAGTCGGCGGTACGCTCCGCGCGAACTGTGGTACAATGAAAGCAAGAGAGACATCAACACGGACATTTGCGTATGGGTTTTCTGCAGAAGAAAATTTTCGATTTTTCGCCGCCTCCGTTCGGCCTCGACGTGAGCGACCTCTCGCTTAAGGCGTTGTGGTTTTCACGCGAAGGAGACCGGGAAGACGTCGCGAGCTTCGGCTCCATCGCCGTTCCGCAGGGCGCTATCGTCGATGGGACGGTCATGCAAGAAGACGTCGTCGCGGAGTGTATCCGCACGCTTGTGAGTTCGTCGGGTCCTCACCGGATCGGCACCCATCGGGTAATCTGTTCGCTTCCCGAAACCAAGGCGTTTCTTCGGATTATCATGCTTCCGAAGATGGACCGTGAAGAGGCGAAAGAAGCCGTAAAATGGGAAATCGAGGCCAATATCCCCCTATCGCTCGACCAGGTGTACTACGACTGGCAGATACTTCCTGAGAAGTTCTCAACCGAGAAGGGGAAAATGAGTGTGCTTGTCGTCGCGATCGCTCGATCCGCAGCCGAGCAATTCCATGCGGTTCTCGAGCGAGCCGGACTCGAACCGGTCGGTCTTGAGACGGAGTCGATCGCCCAGGTGCGGAGCCTCCTGTCCGAGGAGCGCGGCGATGAGACGGCGCTCATCGTCGATATCGGGGACCGGCGGTCGAGTTTCGTCATGGCGATCGGAAACGTCCCGGTCTTTACGTCGAGCGTCCCGCTTTCTTCCCAGATGATGACGGATGTGATCGCGAAGGAGCTGCGGCTTTCGTTTGATGAGGCTGAGAGGCTCAAGATTAGAGACGGACTCGGTTCGCTCTCGCTGCCGAATCCGCAGATGAAGGCGGTACAGCCGATCCTCGAGAGCCTCGCGACCGAGATCGAACGATCGCTCGATTTCTATTTCTCGACGCTCAAGTATTCCAAGAAGCTCGACGCCGTCATCTTTTGCGGCGGCGGAGCGAATACGCAGGGAATCCTTCCGTATTTCTCACGACGACTCCGACAGAATATCGAGTTCGGGAACCCGTGGACGAACGTTCGGTTCGGAACGAGCATTCCGCCTATCGACCGGCAACACTCCGTGCAATTTTCGACCGTAATCGGCCTCGCGCTCCGGGGTCTCGACGAATATGAAGGTATGGATTAACCTCCTCCCGGAGGAAAAGAAGAAGATCGTCCAGAAGAAGCACTTCGATCGCTTCCTGTTTCGGCAGGCAGTCCTTTTCCTCTCCGTCGCCGTGTTTTATCTCGCGGTTCTCGGGGTCGTCTTTTTCATCGTTCGGGAAAACCGGCTTTTCACGGAGACCGTCACGTCGCAACGATCGACGCCGCAGCAGGAATCCGACGAACTGATCCGGTACGAATCCGCTTTCCGGGACGCCAACATGCTCGCCGCGCAGGTGAACCGGTTCAGGGGCTCTCGGCCCGATTGGACCGGGTTCCTCCTTCGGTTGGATCGACTCGTGCCGAAAAACGTGTATATGGGTTCCATTACCACGAAGGAAAACCGGATATTTCTTTCCGGGACAGCGGCGACGAGGGACGATTTTCTCGCACTTGAATCGTCGCTTCGCGGCGACGATTGTCTCGCCGATTTCCAGATTCCGGTCTCGAATCTTTTTTCGGAGAAGAATGTCGTATTTCAGATGGATTTCACCGTTAAGCCCTCATGTCTCATTGGAACCTAAGCAGATGAACCAAGACATTTTGAAATCCATACGCCCGCTCCCCCTGTATGCCGCACTGCTCGCGTTTGTCGCGGTTGCGTTGTTTCTTTTCGCGGCGCGCCCGCTTCGGGAACGGATCGCTTCGGAAAACGAAGGGATCCAGAAACTTCACGCGAACGCAGAGAACGAGCAGCGGAAGATCTCCGACCTTCCAAAGTATCGTGCGCAGGCGGAAGAGATCATCGGTGAAGAGACAAGACTGAGGTTGCTCCTGCCTGCGGATCGGATCGTCGATTTCATACGCGGGGTCGAAGACGTGGCCAAGGGAGTGGGCGGCACGGTAATAATCACTCAGGGAAAGGACCTGGCCGAGATCAGGAAATCGATGCCAGCCACAGCGGGAGAACCCGTCGGGACCGCGGATACGACAGAAGGATCGACTCAATCCGTCGGCGGCACCGCGGAAAAAGGCCGGTCGGGAACGGGTCTCGTGTCGGGATTACAGGACGGCAGAACGCTCGGACTCACGCTGCAGTTCTCCGGACCGTATTCCGACGCCGTCGTTTTTCTGCACAAGGTCGAGACAATGCCGTATTTCCTCGACGTCCTTTCGGTGAATATCCGTCCGGTTTCCGGGAACTCGAATGTCATGTCATCACGATCGGACCTGTTTACGTCGGCGGTCTCGAGCCCGTCCGTCCAAAGAAAGATCGCCGTCTCGGCGGACGCGGTCGATGCCGAATTTTCCATCATCGTCTATCTCGAGTAGCGTATGAAACTCTCACTGAAACACGAACCGTTCAGGATCGCGGACATACTGCCGCTCCTTTCGAGATATACGAAATGGTTCTTCATGTTCCTTTTTTTCGCGGCGTTCGGAGCGGGGATGTGTGATTGGTATATGAATGTGTATCGCGGCGATTGGACGGATGAGCAAAAGCGTCAATATGTCGAATCCGCGTTTCGGGAGACCGTCCTCCGGGAGGACGCGTACCGGAGCGCCGTCGCATTCGTTTCCCGGCGTGCCGAATCCAATGAGACATCCGTAAGCACGAAAAACAATTTTTTTCGTCCGATCCCGGGATCGATCAAAACCGGTCAATAATCGGAATCGATGATTCCTCGGTTCCCGTATGAGCAGTTTCCGAGACACTCCGCTCGTGGTATGATTCCACGGAAAGGCGGACCGGAATAACAAACAAACATATGCGAAAAATGCTGCCCGTAACCCTATTCGGATTTCTTTTTCTTCCTCTGGTCTTGTCCGCGCAGATGCCCGCACTCGACTTGTCGACCACGGCGATCGATCAGTTCCGTCAAAGCGAAACATACAACAGGCTCACGCCGGAACTTCGGACGAAAGCCGAGGAAGGGATCGCCGCCGTTTCCAGCGGACCGTCGCAGAAGGTTTCCGTTTTCAGTCAGACGCCGTGTCCGCAGGAAATCATCCGGTACGGCGACATGGGTTCAGCCGTCGTCTTCGCGGGACTTTCCGGATATCCGCTTTCACAGGACGGCAAATCCGTCATGATGGCCTGTATCAGGGCACCGCATGCGACTGTCCCCGGAGCGACGCTCACGCTATCCCTTCGTGACAACACCGGGAAGGAAATCCATGCCGCGACTTTCCGCGGTGACGCGATCGGTGTCCCGTTTCTCGTTCAGGAGGAATTCACCCTCGACTCCGTCACCGGCAATCTGGTCCTGACCGCTGAACTGTCCGGCGATGGGACCATCGTCGATAAGAAAGAAACGACATACGGGCGCGGTGACTTCGCCGTGAATACGTCGTCCCGGACTTCGTTCCCGACCGATGCGGTCCGTATCCTGTTCGCGATCTTCATCGCTATTCCGGTCGCGCTCGCCGTCTGGTTTCTGCTTCGGAAACGGAAGTCGAAGTCCGTATTGTTCTTGATGCTCTCGTTTTCTTTCTCACTCGCCGTTCCGAGTGGGGCGCAGGCGCAAACGTGGGATACGACCAGCAGTTATTCTTACGTCAGTGGCAGCTGTTCCGGAACGTATTGGTACCACTCGTTCACCGATTCTCATTTCGGAGTTTGGGCGGAAGCCGAGGGTTATTGCATATTTGTCGATACGTTGACGTGTCCATCCGGATCGGGAACCATCGTGACGGTGAATTCGGGAGACTGTTTCACGAATACGGTTACCAGCACGACCTCAACGTATATCCCCGCTCCCGTTTCCGGCAACTGGTCCGACTGGTCGGCCTGCTCCGCTTCCTGCGGCGGAGGGATCCAGACCCGTACCTGCACCAATCCCGCTCCGGCGAACGGCGGCGCGGACTGCGTCGGGTCCGCGACCCAGGCCTGCAACACCCAGAGTTGCTCCACCCTCCGCCTCTGCCAGAACGGCATCTACTACGGAAGCAGCACGTCTCCGAATACCGCCGGCATCTCCATCGCCCAGGGAGAATCCCGAAACCTCACCGCCTACTACGATTCCGGCTCCGGCTGTTCCGGTACCGA
>DATMYW010000012.1:0-2343 GCA_035560715.1 Candidatus Fimivivens sp.
GTATAATATACCTTCTTTAACTTTCGAATACAAACCCGGAGCATATCATGCCAAAATCAGCTCTCACACTGAGCAAACCGTTGTTTGTCGGACGCTACATCAGTCTGACGGTCATCCGCAACGCCCGCACCGACAGACCGGACTTCGCACATATGTTCCTTCCGGGGAAACACCGGCGAGCGACGACCTACTATGTCGACGTTCCCGATACCCTGAGCCTGGAGATCGGCGAGCGTTGGACGGGCAAGATCACGCGCATCATCAACGGCGTCCGTTCGACAAAGTCGCCGCTGGAGCCCGGTCTCATCTCAAGCGAACCGGTCCGCGTCGAAGTCGGCGGTCTGCGACGCGTAAAAAGACAAGAAAAATTTTCCCCCACGTCCGATCACCGGTACGTGATCAGCAGACTCGTTTCGGGATCACGGATCATCAGTGAGGACCGCATCCGCGTCGCCTCCGAGACGAGAATCTGCCGGGTACCGGTCGATGACGAGGAGTACTATGAAACGTATTTCGGAACGAAGGCCGAGAACGACCTGCTGGTCGAGTCCCGGATCCGGAGATTCCGATTCATCGAAGTTCGTGAGTACCGGATCAACGGCAGAATCGTCGGACGCTACAAGGTCCGCGACCTGAAGTATTCCGTGCTCGACCGCAATCAGCGCGCGCTTGCCACGTTGTTCGGCACACTGACTCCGGGACAGGTCGGAAAAATCGACCGGTTCTATGCCGGTTGGAAAAACATGAGGTGGCTTGCCGCCGAAGCGGCAAAAACGCATGTCGACTTTGCCAGTCACGCAAGCGTGCGCCGCCTCGCGACGGCCTCTGCCTGACGAGGACAATTCCACAGGACACTCCGAAGTCTGTGGAATTTTTTTATCCGGATCGTTCATTTTTTCTCCCCCTTCCTCCATCGTGCCGGACATCCGCGTTTGCGTTCCCGGAGCAATCCTGTATGATGCCCTCGAAGCATTTCTTTTACAACCTCAACCAAGGATCAGCCATGCCTCAGATCAACCGCACGGATACGACCCTCATGGAAACCCTGTCGCCGGAACAACTCCTCGAAAGGCTTCCCGTTCCGGAATCGATTCTCTCGCTGAGCGACCTCAGTCCGATATGTCATCTGATCGTACGCTGTCTCACGGATCAGCGGCGCTCATGGAGACCGATTTCACTCAAGGCACTGACCGCGACGCTCCAGGCCTCATACCCCGTAACCGGAACCGAACGGAGTGACATCGACATCGGACTACTGGACAGCCTCAAGAAACTCCGCCAGATCGGAGTCATTGCCATGCGGCAAGAGTCCGACGCCATCCTCATCATTGTTGAAGACGATTTCCCCGCATTCTGCCTTCAGCAGTTCAGAGTCGGATAGCGATCCGAACCCGACGTGACCGAAAGCCGCCTCGAACGAGCGCGGCTTTTTTTCCGACCTATTCGAAGCGTCACCGATGTCGCTCACGTTTCAGCTCAGCCGCGAGACCGCGAGGTTGAGGACCGACGCGAACGAGACCCACGCGATATACGGAAGCAGGAGCATCCCGGCGCGCGGATCGATCCGCCAGAACAGGATCGTGGTCACGACGATCGCGACGAGCAAGAAAAGAATCTCGATGAATGCGAGGTCCGGACGCTTGAGTCCGAAGAAGAGCGCCGACCAGAGCACGTTGAGCGCAAGCTGCACGGCATAGGCCGAAAGCGCAAGCGTCGCGCCCGGCAGTCCCCGCTTCTCCCACACCAAGGCGGACGCGATCCCCATGAGCGCGAAGAGCGTCGTCCACACCGGCCCGAAGAGCCAACTCGGCGGCGTCCACGACGGCTTCGCGATCGTCGCATACCAGTCCGACACGTTCTTCGCCGTGAACACCGAACCGAGTATGCCCGCTCCCTCGGCCACGACGACCGAAACGACGTATGGGATGAGGTTCATAGTGGTTGTTCCTAAGTGCTTCCGATCACCCCAACTCTACACCCGCCCGAACAATATTCCTATTCCCCGGTTTCATCCGGAGATCGTGGCGTATCCGAGGCGAGATTTCTGGACGGTTTCATGTTCAAGAAAGAAAGAAAAGGTACTTTACCTCTTCTCCAATCCCCCCACCTTCCCTTTCCGGGCTCTGGGAACACACGCGGTATCGGCGACGTCCGTGCCGTGGTTCTTCAGCTCCCACCCTGCCGGATCGCCGTATGCGGCGAAGCCGTCGTACAGACGGTGCGGCGCGACCGGACGGCTGACCGACTTGATCGGACACCAGTAGAGTTCGGTCCGGGCACCCACCTCCACGAAGTATGCGAAGAGTCCGTTCAGATAGCTGCAGTACCAGCAGTTCAGCCGCT
>DATMYW010000013.1:0-10485 GCA_035560715.1 Candidatus Fimivivens sp.
TACTATTATTGACTATGAATTAACAATGCGGTATCATGCGCGGTTATCAATAAGGAGGCGTATGAAAAACGTGCTTGATTCGACAAAGTATGTGTGTGAGCGATCAAAATCCGTTTCAATGGATCCTGAATCCGTCGTACGGTTCTGTGATCGGTTCGATGTCGGCGTGACCACCTATTGGTGGAAGACGTGCCCGTTTGATCTTTCCGACCTGGACGTGGAAAAAAGAATGCTGTTTCTTCTGTCGTTTAATGCGATCAGTTTTAGCTACTGGAGCGATGCATATTGGCTTCCTGAGCAAGCGACATGGAGAGAGCAGCCGTGGGAAGGGTCCTATCGCGGTGGTCGGAACAATGGTGCATGGGGGCTGGCCTCGAATTTGGCTCGCGCACTGGTAAACGGCAGGCTCGTACTGGAGGCCGGATTCCTGGCTGCTCTGGATGGAAAACGATTCGCTGAAATTCTTGGAAATCAGGAAGAAAGAACGCCGCTTTTCAGTGAGAGGCTGAGAATACTTCAGGAGATCGGAAGGGGATTGATTGAACGGTACGATGGGATCGTCTCAAATCTCCTCTCTGAGTCGCACGGTGATGCGGATACGTTGGTTGGCAAGGTGATCGAGATGTTTCCGTCCTTTACGGACATCGCGATATACGAAGGGCAGGAGGTGGAATTCTGTAAGCGCGCTCAGCTCTTTGTCGCTGATGTGATCCAGACTTTTGGCGAAGGGGTGAGCATTCCTTGGTCCGAACTCGGAAAGCTAACGGCGTGTGCGGATTACAAGCTTCCACAGGTTCTTCGGCATCTCGGCATCTTAAGATATTCGGATGCGCTCGCCGCGAAGGTGGACCATAAGATCCTGTTGGAACATGGTGGTGTGGAGGAGGTGGAAATCCGGGCGAATACGATCTGGGCGGTCGAAACAATACGCGAGGAGCTTGCGAAGCGTGGGACGGCTCTGACGTCCATAGAGATCAACGATTATCTCTGGCTCCTCGGACAGCGAGACGAGTATCGCGCGAAGCCGTATCATCGCACCCGAACCACGGCATACTGAGCATGACTTTAAATGAGCGGTGGTAACATTTGCAGTCATGAATTCGAGTACCGTTGGTAAAATTTCTAACGAGTGACGTTCCCGTACTCGCCGTCGTGATCGGATGAACGTGGTGATTTGGTCGTTGTAGAGATCGGCATTCGCCCGCCATGGATTCCTTTCAGCGCGTTTTTGAGTGTTGTCTTACCAGCTCCGGATGTGTCCGTTATCGTCGTCAATAGCGATGGATGGCATCTCATTCTCAGTGTCAATTGTGGTCGGTTGATTGTTGTAAAAGATGCGTGTATCCGATGATGTGGTTACATTTCCGAAATCGTCAAGGGTAGACATGCTTCGTGCGCAGAGCCGCCATCGTGATACGTACAATCGACGTACGATTAAAGCCATGCCAAGAGCGGCAAAGAACAGATAGAGGGTGGGATAAAGGAATGTCGGGGCGTCGAAGAAAGGCGGTGTGACGCGAAGGAAGGAATTCCCGAGTCGGAAGAGCGAGAAGAGAATCACGAACGAGAGGAAGGGGATTCCGGTAGGCGCATGTTTCTTCGTGAGAAAAACCGCGAGCCCGGAAAGGGCAAGGACCACGAACAATTCATAGAGTTCGGTCGGATGAACCGGCGTGACGGAAAAGAGGTCATCCGGATGCGTGGCGAGCTGGTACCGATGGGCCTGGCTCATGACGGGAAAAGAGACTCCCCAGGGGAGGGTGGTTTCGTGTCCGAAGCAGCAGCCGTTCAAGAAGCACCCTATGCGCATGAGCGCGATGCTGATTCCGAGGACCGGCGTAGACGTGTCCGCAAATTTCCAGGTGTCGAGACGGAAATATCGCAACAGAATCCATCCGGCGAGTGTCGCGAGCATGATGCCGCCATAGAGCGAGAAACCGCTCGTATCGAAGGCGAACATCCGTTCCGGATGTGCCAGGAATGCCTGCCGGTTCACGAGAATATTAAGAAGTCGTCCGCCAACGAACGCGGCGACGAGCATCGCTGTCAGCGTGATGCCGACGCGCCTCATCGGGAAGCCGCGATAGCGGGCGACAAACAGCGTCCCACAGAATCCAACGATCGCCGCCACGGTCATGAAAAACCCGTACGAGGATATCGCCGTGCCGGATGAGAGATGGAAGAGGATGGGATGCATGTTCACTTCTTGTCCGAACCACCGTCTTTTGCGGTTTTCGGGGCGGGCTTTGAAGCGGATACGCTGGCGATGATCTTCGCTTCGCCCTTGTCGTTCTTGTAGGTGATGATGAACGGTCCGGCTGCGGAGTATGTCCCGTTATCCTCGGCGGAGACCGTAAGGGTCATGACGCCCGTCGCGCCTTTCTCGCTCACGTTCGCGGTGATGATTCCGTCCGCATAGGTGAAGGGGATCTCCTTCGGATCACTGTCTCCCGATCCGAACGTCATCGTGCCGCTGCTGTCACCTTGGGGTGTCAGTGAAAGCGATACCGGCATTTCCTTGCCGATAAGCTGGGAGAGGTCCATCGAGAAATCGCATCCCGGCTCGCTTTCGGAGGAGGCCCCGCCTTCTTTCGGCTTTTCCTTCATGGCTTCCGGAACGATGACGTCGGTAATCTTCATCTTCCCGTTGGGCCACGGTCCGGCAAGGTCCTTGAGTGCCGGGAAGAGGTCGATTCCGAACCGGTCTTTCAGGAACTTCGCGTACTGTTTCTTGCCGTCCGGGCCGGAAAACCACATCCGTGCCCCCTGGACGACATCGTCCACGGCAACCGCCTTGTCCATGAGCAGTCCGTTTTTGTCGGAAAGCTGGAACCTGCCGGTGTCCTTCATCATTTTCTGCGCGAAGTGATAGAGCACGTCGAGCTTGTTTTCGTAGTCGAAGCCTTTGTCGAGCCCGACCGGACCCATGGTGGAGTCAAAGAAACCCGCTTTCTTGTACGCATCGACGAGAAGTCGGAGCCTGGCCGCCTCTTCCTCGAACGCTTTCTCTTTTTCGGCTCGGAGCGCGAACTGCTTGCGGTACGATTCCTTGACGCTGTCGCGCACCATGTCCGCCTGACGGTCCGAGAGCGGCGGGAGGCCGGCTTCGGCGCGCACGTCGTTCTCGCGGTTCACCGCCTCGAGTTCGAGCTGCCTCCGTATGCCTCGCATCTGGTCCCAGACGGAATTGAAATCGCCCGCATCGACATTGTATCCGTAGAAGGTAGCGTTCGCGCCTTTTTGGAAAGCGTAGTAGGCCGCCTCGACCTCGTCGTTCTTCCAGCTGTCGATCTTTCCCTGCACGACCTCGACGGCGATCTTTCCGGCGGTCGTGATGAGGAACTGGTCGGCGATCTTTTCCCCGATGATCCTGGCCGCGTCCTTATACTGTCCCTCCGCCGCGTAACCGGCCGCCTTGGAGACCGCCTCGACGGTATCGGTTCCCTCGGTCAGGTTCTTGAGTCCTTCCTGCCACGCGGATTCGGGGACAAGCTCGGCAATCTTTGATCCGGCGAGGACCGCGATCTTCTGGCTCATGTCCGTCGTATCCCCGGACTGGTACGAATCATGTATTTCCTTATACGCGTCGTTCTTGAGCAGTTCACCGAGTACCTTGCCTTTCACGGATTCGTCCGAGATGCCCATCTTTTGCAGTATGAGGTCGACGATCTTTCCCGATACTTCGTCGGAAACGTTATTCAGCCCGTCGCGGATCTGGCTGTCGACGGTCTGAGAGTGGATCCACTTCTCGGTAATCACGGTATCGTCCTTGATCTTGGTAAGTCCGAACAGGGAGAAATGGTACGTTCCGAACGTGACGAGCCCCTTTTCCTTGTCTATGGATATCGGTTTGATGTATTCCCACTTCGTACCGTCGTAGTAGGCGACACGGAGTTCCGAAAGGTCCTGATCGACGGGAAGCGCGGCGGGATCGAACCGGAACGAGACCGTCGCCTGTTCGTTGAGGCGCGACGGTTGACCCGCGGAAATCTCTATCGGTGCCCCGATGGTGTCGATTTCCGCGCCGACGTATCCGGGGACCTGTTCCGGATTGGCAAGGGAAAGCGACCGTTCGGCATCAAACGAGCCCTTCGGGACCTGTATCGAAGCCTTGTTCGCGTTCAGATCACCCAAAACGAGATCCTTGTCACCGCTGCTCATTCCGGTTATCGGTTCGGCAATGGTCTTTTCATATGTCCACGCGGTCAGGTCGCTTTTTTTCGCTTCCCCCGGCGCGTTCGCGGTTTTTGTTCGGAAAAGGAAAAACCAGCAGGCCGCCCCCACGATGATGACGATTCCCGCTATCCCAAAAACTATCCGACTTTTCATATACCGGAGATTTATCGTGGCTTATGTCTTGAAGTCATCATAGGCTGACCGTTTCGGAAGTCAAGGTTTGCACATGTTTCCATTCATTGTATGATTCCGATATCGGCCAGTGAGTCGGGATCATGAAATGTGAGCGCATATGGAAGCAAAAGAGGTGGTCATTCTGGGAAGTGGGCACCTTGCCGATCGGCTGTACGTGAAGTTACAGCGGAAGGGTATTCCGGTCCGGCACATCCCCGTCGAGCGGTTTCTCGGCACGGAAACGGACGAAAAGCATTCGCATCTCGAGTCGGCCGAGAGGATTCTTTCGGAAATCGGCCTTGAACGGACATCCGCGGTCTGTGTCATGGATGACAAGGACGACCGGAACATAGGATTGGCGCTTTCCATCATCTCGCTTTTTCCCGATCTCCCCGCATACGTTGCGCTTTTCAACGATGCCGTCGGTTCGCGTTTCAAGGGGCTGCATCCGAGTCTCCATATCGTCGATCCGGCTTCCATCGCCGCACCGTTCCTGTCGGACCAGTTCCGAACGGGAAAGAAAAGCGTGCTTCCTGAAAATATCACACGCCTTTCCATCGGTTCCATTCGGGAACATGCCATCATCTTTTCGGACAAGCTGCTCATGGGGGTGTTTCTCGCGTTCGTCGTTTTTTTCTGCTTCGGAATCTCGGTATTCCATGTCGTTCGGGACCTTTCGTGGATCGATGCGTTTTATTTCTCGACGGTCACCGTATCGACCGTCGGTTACGGGGATATCAATTCGTTGGACGCCGAGCCGGGAGTGAAACTCTTCAACGCGCTGTTCATACTCGGGTCGATGGTGTTCGTCTCGGTATTCTTCGCGCTCCTTATCGATCGCATGACGGAGAAGCGGTACCAGATCGAGCTTGGCCGAAGACGGTACCGTCTGAAGGGGCATCTGATCATCTGCGGTCTCGGCCGCATGGGGTACGGGCTCGCGATGGAGCTCCTGAACCGGGGAGAGAGGGTGTTGGTGATCGAATCGGATCCCGATAACCAGTATCTCAATATCATCCGGACCAGAGGGGCGAAAACGCTTGTCGGGGACGCGAAGCTCTTGAGAAACCTGACGGACTCAGGAATTTCGAAAGCCGCGGGGATTTTCATCATGGTCGACAACGACCTGTTGAACCTGGAAATCGGTTTGAACGTGCTGTCGCTGAATCAGGAAATCCCGATCGTTCTTCGGGTGTATGACGAGGAATTCGCGAAAAGGATCCGAACGAAGCTCGGTATCCCGTTGACATTCAGCATGACATCTATAGCCGCGGACCGTATCGTCGAGATGATCGTGAGAAGCAAGACAACAGCTGATGGTTCTGATGAATAAGGAATTTAGAGGAGCAC
Organism: Candidatus Fimivivens sp.; assembly: GCA_035560715.1. GTDB lineage: Bacteria > Patescibacteriota > Minisyncoccia > Moranbacterales > UBA1568 > JAAXTX01. Next base: position 5,701 of record DATMYW010000013.1, read on the forward strand.
CTTAAGAAAGCCAATATCAGAATAATGATATTGACACCATACGGCATATTTGCTCTTATATTCTTTTTTTAAATCCTGAATATTTCTTTCGAAACCATCAAACCGCGATAGGGGGAATAATGCTGAAAAATGCAATAGGGGTACTGCTGTTATTGCTTTCGATAACGGCCTGTACGAAATCGCCTGCCGAGTCTGCCAAGCCCGCTAAGTCTGATTATGTCGGCGTAGTGAATGACTTTGCTGATCAGATTCCATTTGAGGCGGAGCATGATCTCAGTGAAAAGATCCAGAGCCACGAGCAGATGACCGGCAATCAGGTTCGAATCGTCATTACTAAAGACTTAAAGGCGAACCGTTGTCCGATTACGCCATTCGGAAGTTCAATGAATGGGGGGGCGGCATGAAGGGGAGTTGATAACGGGGTTCTGATCGCTATCGATGCCGGTGCGAATAATGCTGAGCGGAGATCGTTTATTGCGACCGGAATGGAAGTCGAAGGCGAGCGGATTACAGACGCTCAGGCGGGAAGAATATGCCGAAATACTATCAAGCCGTTGTGGAATAGCGGGCAAAAAGAGCTGGCTCTTTCGGCTGGTCTCGATAGTGTCATCGTTCAATTGGGGCGACTCCGTTGGAACGCGCAAAAAAAGTTGCTCCTATACGTCAAGATGTGAGCGCTCCGTCTGGCTTTCTCGGCATTGGTATCGTGATTCTGTTATTGGTCGTTGTAGTCGTCATAGCATACGGCATCAACAGAAAGGCCTCAAATTCTGACGGGAGTGATTCATCTTATCGCTCAACGGCTAGTAGCGGTTCCTCGCGTGGTGGAAGAGCAAGGAGTCGGTCGTCTGAAGATAGTGGATCATCGTTTAGCACCTTTATCTCCGATTCCGGTTCAAGCTGGGGTGGTGATGGTGATAGCGGGTCTTCCAGTCCTGGTGATTGTGGCGGCGGCTGTGATGGCGGCGGCGGTGGTGATTGAAAGTGAGGGAGGAATAATGGTCCCCAAGGATGCGTTTCCATCGGCCGTCTTCCTGCTTACATTGCTGTACGAAGTTTGTTGCGTGTAGTTGTGAGTGGGCGACCGCTCGTAGCAATTTGGTATGAATGACTCGGGCGTGGTTCGCAAAGGGGACTCTACAAAAAAAAGTAAAAATACCCGGTATAATAGCCGGGTATTTTTATTGCGACTATGTTGCAATAAGATAAGAAATGGATTATCATGCCGATATGGAAACCGCAGAGCTTGAAAAGAAAATCCGGGAGCGGAACGGACGGATGACCAGGGTCCGAAAGGCGATGCTGGATTTTTTCGGTACCGCGGAAACCCCGCTTACGGCGACGTCTATTCTGGAACTGCTCGCGAGACGGAGGATTACGGCGAATCGCACGACGATTTATCGGGAGCTGCGATTTCTCGAGGATACGGGAGTCATCCATGAGGTGCGCATCATCGGTCATGGTCGGTCTTTCGAACTTTCTGGCGGACACCGGCATCACCTGGTCTGTCTCGGTTGTCACGACGTGAAATCGGTAGCGTTCAAGAATCATCTCGACAGCGAGGAAGAGCGACTGCTACGCGACGAGCGATTCCGCGTATCGGATCATTCGCTCGAGTTTTACGGGTTGTGCGACAAATGCTCTGAATAACCAGTCATCCGCATGTACATGTACGACCTATTCATCGATGCGCTTATCGATAGCGCGAAAACGATACCCTTTCTTCTGGCGGTGTATATCGGAATCGAGTTCATCGAGTCCTCGTACACCCGGAAGATCCTCGAGAAGATCGAGAAAGCCGGCTCCGCGGGTCCGATCGCGGGTGCGCTGGCCGGGATCCTGCCTCAATGCGGGTTCTCCGTGTTCGCGACCGCCCTGTATACCCAGCGGCTGCTGACCATCGGCACCCTTATGGCCGTCTATCTGGCCACGTCGGACGAGGCGCTCCCGGTCATGCTTTCGCATCCAGGCGGAGCGAGTCTTATTCTGCCGCTTATCATTACCAAGCTGGTCATAGCCGTCGTCTTCGGATATCTTCTCGACCTCGCATATCGGAAGGATCGGAAGCGGATTCTGGGTCATATAGCGGCGTATAATCATGGAAATGACGAGCCGGGGCATATGCATTGCGATGTCCTCGACGAGCACGCGTGTTGCGGACATCACGTCGACGAATCAGCGCAAGGATTCGACATGAGACGGCTGCTCTTGCATCCGTTGAGGCATGCTCTCAAGATATTCACGTTCATTTTTCTGACGACGCTTGTGCTGAACCTGGCGTTCTCCAGGCTCGGCGATGAGACGATGGCAAACATTTTCCTGAATGGAGGCTTTTTCCAGCCGATCCTCTCGGCCTTTTTCGGTCTCATCCCTAATTGTGCGGTTTCGGTCGGCATTACCGAACTCTATCTGAGAGGGGTCCTTACGTTCGGCTCCGCGATAGCCGGGCTTTCCGCAAACGGCGGTCTCGGGATCCTGATCCTTTTCAAGGAAGAGAAAGATAAAAAAGAGGCGCTCCGGATCGTAGGCCTGCTCTTCGGTATCAGCGTCGTCTCCGGACTCCTGGTCCAGTACTTCGTGCGGTTCTGAGCGGATTCTGACAGCTCACTTCCCGAGCGAGTCCCGGTGGACGGAGAAGGTACTTCTTAGGGTGTCGTGGATCTTCCGACGTTCGATGAGGACTCCGGTCGTCTCTTCTCAGGAGAGGATGTCGATCGAATGCACGCGGAAGATACGGATGTACGATTCGAGCCTGAGCGTGCCGGGGATGATTCGGCATGGATCTGCGGCCGCTTCCGGAATCGAAGTAGTCGACCGATATTTCTATAGGGATATACGGGGACCGCGCGCAGATCGTCTCGTACCGTGGGATACGGAGCGTGCTTATCGAACATCTGGACATTGCAGATATCATGCGGCAGATATCCTCTCTCGTATGGAAGACGGTCGCATGATGACTCCCGCGGCCGAAACGTTCAAATAAGAAAGACCCCCGATACCTGATTCGGGGGTCTTTGTTTTCTGCGGGCACGGTTACGTCCGTGAATGATTCGCCAGGAGCAGTACGCCTATTTTTCCGGTCAGTCTTCTTGAAAGCAAGCGGCAGAGCGCGGCGAGCCCCTTGTTCTGGATGCCGGGGATGACGATGCTCTTTCGACGAAACATCGCGTCGACGCCGGCCGCGGCGACTTCTTCCGAGGACATGACGAGGAACGAGAGTCTGTTGAAAAGCAACGTGTCGTTCAGTTTCGCCCGTTTCATCATTTCAGATTCGGTTCCTCCGGGGCAGAGAACGGTGCAGGAAACGCCCGTCCCGACGAGCTCCTCATGAAGCGCAGTCGTAAAACTGTTGATGAACGACTTTGTTGCCGCATACAGCCCCGTTAATGGGACGGGCGTGAAGCCGGCGACCGATGAGACATTCAGGATCATGCCGTATCCTCGCCTGACCATGTCAGCCGCGAACAGACGCGTCAGCCGCGTGAGACAGGCTACGTGGACGTTCAGCATGCGTGTCATGTCTCCGAGATCATTGTCAACGATCGGTCCGCCTATCGCGAATCCGGCGTTATTGACGAGGATATCGACCGTTTGCCCGAGCGATACGATCGTTTCGTACACCTTCTCCGCCGCGTCGGATTCACTGAGATCCTGAACGATGACGACCGCATCGACTCCGTATCCGCCTTTCAGTTGCGTGGCGATCTTCTCCAGTGCTGATCTGTTTCTCGCGACCAGTATAATCGTGTCGCATCCCCGTTTGGCCAGTTCGTTGACGATCGAACGCCCTATGCCGCTCGAAGCGCCGGTGACAAGCGCGGTTTTTCCCGCTCCGTCAGGAATATTTTTCATGTTTCCTCCTCCCGAAATCGGGATTTTTTTCGTTATTGGTGGGATGTCGTTTGTAAAGATCTGCATGTGACCGGAAACCATACCATATCCGCTGTGAGCTGGCAAGCGAATTGCGTCAATCGGTTTTGGAAAGTGATTCCCAGTGAGCGGTAAAAATAGCGAAAAGAGTCGCGTGTATTTTGGCGCTTTCGATGATGACGCCGGTCATCTCATCCCAGGAAAGGATGGCGATGTGGCGGCTGCCGAAGAGTAGGATGTCGGATTCGATGGAATCTCCGCCCTTGGTGTCGATTTTGGTGCGGTGAAAATCCTCACGATCCTTTTCGTGATAGGATCTGGTTTCCGGCAGGTCCGGCACGATGACATCGGTATAAATACGCTTTTCCTTACGGACCGGGCGGTAATATCGGTCAAACCATGGCTCGTCCGTCCGGAACGATCCGGCTGACAGCCAGCCACGGATGGGCGTATCGGGGTAGAGGAGTGTTTCCTTGTATATATCCTTGATTCCTTCTATTCCTTCAAAAAAAAGGATCTTCGGCTTGTGGTCGATCAGATTGGTGATGGCAAGAAGGGAGGGAAGAATCGAATCAGCCGTCCGTTCCGCCTCCTGGGCGAGTTCCTTGAGTCGTCGCGGATCCTCCGCCACATAAAGAACTTTCTTTCGGTTTTTTGTCGTTTTTATTAGTCCGCGTTCCCGGAGTGTTTCGATGATGCCGTATGCGGTCGTGCGCTTAAGCTTTGCTTTCTGGGAAATCCGTTGAACGGACGCCTCCCCGAGTTCGAGTGCCGCAAGGTAGACTGCCGCCTCGTTGTCCGAGAAGCCGAGTTTTCTGAGTCGGGGTATCATACGAATATTATGTCGTCTAAATCCGACAAAATAATGATAACCAAAAACGTAAGAAAAATCAACTTATAGAGCCACAATATATG
>DATMYW010000014.1:0-18425 GCA_035560715.1 Candidatus Fimivivens sp.
ATTGACTCATCGTTCGGCTCTGCATCAAGAATTGATGAAACGCCGAAGAATAAGCGGAAGTTTTTTGAGGGACTTCCGCGAAACCCCAACCAAAAGCAAAGAACAAAAAGAACAAGAAAGAACAAGAAAGAACAAGAAAGAACTACACCGTCATCTGCCCGGCAAGCCAATCGACGAAGACTTTGCTTGCTTGCTCGTGTTCCGGTGTTGCGACGCGTTCTTCCTTGACCATATGGCTTTGGAAAAACGTTTCTGTTGTCGCAAAACATGAGTCGGGCTCCGGCTCATAGGAAGGATTGATGCCTTCCTCGAAGCGGACCAACTGCGGCGCCACTTCCATGAGCCAAGCCGGCTCGACCTTACTCACCATCTCAACCAAGTTGAGGGTTCTTGGCCCTCTTCTTGTGCTGATCTGGAGGTCGAACGGCTTCCCGACGATCCAGTCTCCTCCTCGGGCCAAAGACGACGACCCAAGCTCGCGTGTCCCACTTCCGCCGTTGTGGTAAGACCCGTACTCGTTTTTGTACAGGTGGTCTACCATGCCGGCACAGACCGCCTTGAGGATGTCCTCGCGGCGACCGGTGGAGTGAATGTTGAAATGCCGTCGTATCGCATCAGCGAGATGGTGACGTACTTCCTTTGCCCGGAAGAAATTCCTGACCGAGACGCCATTTTTTGCCATCTCGTCGCGCGACATGGTTTCGGCCATGCGCCACACGGCGAGCTGTCCCATGATGTCCGACTCGTGTTCGGTCGGCACCATCAGCCGCCAATCCGGCCGTTCAGCATTATTGCGGCTCGGAGGGGGAACGACGATACCGCCCTGTTCCAGAATCGCGGCCACGGTCAGGACGTCGTCCACGACGCCGAGACGGTCCGCCTCGACGAGCATGCGCGCATACTGAACAGACACCGGCAGGCGATTTACCAGTCTGCCGATCGACGTCGCCTTTCCGTTTGCGCTCATGCATCCAAGTGCGATGAGCGCTTTCCGTGCTGCCCCGATATCCTCCTTGCGGGGCTGATGGAAAAACTCAAGCGCTTCCATATCGAACCCCGCGATCGCGAGGCGCAGGACCGTCTGATCCAGACGCTTGCGCATGATTTCTGCGACCGGAAAATCGGGGCGATTCGTTGCCTGACAATGGTCGATATAAATCCCCGGCTTTGTCCGGCCAGCGCGACCCTTGCGCTGCGCGGCATCGGCTTTGGAGATCGGCAGGAGGTACAGACCCTCCACGCCGTCGACAAGTTCGATCCGGCGCTCCATCCCTCCGTCAACGACGGCATCGATATCGTGGATTGTCACGCTAGTCTGTGCGACGTTCGTCGATACGATCACCTTCGGGCGGTCATAGTGTTGGAAACACCTTCTTTGCTCTTCCGGCGAGAGTTCACCATGAAGCGGTAAGATCTCAGCATCTAGCTTCCGCTGTGTGAGGTCGTTGATCAAGGCCGTAATCTCAGTCTTGCCCGGCTGGAAGACTAATACGTTCCGGCCTTCCGCGACTAACTTCGCGACATCGGACGCGATGCTTGTTCCCGGCTCCTGAGTTGTAACCGGGTAGAGCCGCCCGGGAACGGAGATGACCGGCGCATTATTGAAAAATACGCTCAGTTTTTCCGCTTCCAAAGTCGCACTCATGAGCGCGACTTTGAATGAGATGTTTTCGCTCGAAACTTGGCACTTGGCCCACGCGACGAGAACTTCCATGTTCTCGTTCCACTCGTGGACCTCGTCGAGCCCGAGGATGCCCTTATTCTGGCCCATGAGCTCGCGCACAAGCGCTAGCCCGTCGGTACAGAACAGGCACCTCATTTCAGAGCTTTCCTGTCGGTCGACCGCGGTGCGGTAGCCGACCGTCGCGCCGATATTCTCACTCCTTTCAGCGGCTACGCGTTCCGCAACGGTTCGCGCGGCCAGTCTGCGGGGCTGGGTCACGACCAGGTCGTATCCCGCTTCCAACAGGAATTGCGGGACCTGGGTCGATTTGCCGGCTCCGGTTTCTGCGGTGATGATCGTGACCGGATTGTCACGAACGGCCGCGAGAATCTGTTCCCGATACGCGAGTATCGGAAGTACGTTTGTATTTTCCACGCTGACTCCTTGCGGCAGAGCCGCTCAATTTTTGTTCTTTAATGATTATGACCTTCCCTTTGCGGGTCATCTTGTCGATGTTCCGAAAAGAGAAAGTGAAATCATTTCATTTTTTGACCACGTTTTCCATCCCTCGTTCTGCGGACAAGCGGGAGGGCTTGTCGGTCTCCCGGAAGGAGAGAGATCTTCCGGAGGACCAGGAGAGCATGTTTCATGGATGAAAGAGGCTCTCGGCCACAGAAGATGTGGATCCACGAAGACCTGTACGGGGTCGTATATATCGCGAATCGGCTCGTCCGCAGGACGAGGAACGGAAATCAACTCATTCGAGCTCTCGATCATCCGATCAAGTCCTCGAAAAGTTGCCGGAGAAAAGAATATGCTTATTCTCCCTCCGGCGTTTAGGATAGCGCTACGCTATCCGTATCAGCCACCGGTCTTCCGAGACTTGGACCGACTCGATGTCGGAGTCATCGTCCGGACCAAGGTCGGGCGGATTGACTTCCCATTCGCCCTCGTTGATCTCCTCGAGGAACATATACCAGTCCTCGGAATCAACGTGTTCCGCCTTGTTCTTTCCGTAGTTGAACAAGGCTTCCCTGTCCTGATCGGTGAGATCAGTACGGGTAATTTTCCGTTTGAACTGCTCGAGTTTCATGACTCCTCCTTGCCCCGAAGGGCTTTTTATTATATTTTCTTTTTCTAATCTCTACAGACCAACGAATATTCGCGGGTCTGATAAAGAGGGGAAGCGGAACCAATCGCTTCCCCAAGCCTTGTTTATCTCCGATTTCGGAGACTAGCCCGAAATTGTTCGGGCAATCAATTTGATCTCGGTTGACCTCCACCATGATCAGTAAGGAGCCTTCTATTATGGGAAAGGCAGAAAACCAAACGAACGAACTCAGCTCATTCGCGCGGCCTTTCTTTCTGTGCGCTCCTCCTCTTCGCGCGCGAGAAGAAATTTCTCAAACCCGGCCGAGCATATCTGCTCGACCGCCTTCCGGCGCAGCGACGATATGGCGCTGGTATCAAGGAGGATTCCCGGGAACTCCTCGGCGAGGAGTTCCATGAGAATCCGGCTGACCACTTGGTCGGCTCGGGCTTTGTTGCTTTTTATGCGACCAAGCTCTCGCCGTGTGACCCGCGCGGCGATTTTCTCGAAAGTCAAGCCTTCGAAGAAGGCTTCGTGGGCCTCCTCTTCGGACTGGAGGATTTTTTGAGCGGCCTGCTCTCGCTCGGCCTCCTCCTGTCGAGCGGTGGGGTCGTACCACTCGCTTCTTTTGGGAGTGAGTGCTTTCACGCTCACTCCCAGGAATCCCGCGTGGAACTCCTCATTGAACGTGACCATACCCTTCTTGGGCTGGTCTTTTTTCTCGTCAATCCTGACTACCTCCTCGGCGGCCAGGGTGACTATTTCGATTCGCACACCCTTTGCAGGGGTGATGCGGATCAAACTTTTTCCGTATTCCTCCAGCGACTGAATAGTCGCGGGACGGAAATCAACAACCGTGCCATTACGGTTTTCGTGGGCCGTTCCGATCAGTCCATTCTGTACGGTCCAGAACTTTTCCATATCATCCTCCTGCCCTGAAGGGCTTTTTTAATTTTATATTTTTTTAATCTCTACAGACCAACGAACATTCGCGGGTCTAATAAAGAGGGGAAGCGGAACCAATCGCTTCCCTCCAATTCTTCCGGTATCCAGCCGGAAAGATTTTTTTACGACTTAAACGTAGTGGCGCTCCACCATCATGACGACGTCGTCGATCGTCAAGATGGAGCCGACTCCCTGCGGGGAGCCGATGATGGTCGGCGAACCGCCCCAGCCGGCCTCGAGCGAGGCAAGCTCGTTGGCAATCGCCTTTAGGTCCACATAGCCTGCCGTGTACTGGCAGACCGTGAACTTCCGGTGCGGCTCGCCACCGCCGAAGCGGAACGCCGGATTGAGCGCTACCACAATGGGTGCCGAAAGGTACCCGATCATGGTCGCCGCACGGTGCGTCGTCTCGACGGCCGTAATGAGGTTAAATCGGGTGATTTTTACCTCACCCGCCTCAATGGCGGCGATGAGGTCGTGTCGCTCGCGCTCGACCTGAGAGCGATAGCTCTCGGGCTCCTCGCCGGTCATGAGCCAGTGCTCCATCACGGCGACCCGCTGTGCGAGCGGGACCTTGAAGTCGGCAACTGCTGCCGCCATGGCAGCGAGCTCGCGGGTCCCCTCGGCCGATCCGCTTGCCGGCCACGGATTATCCCGGGTCGGGAGCGGCTGCTGACCCGGCCAGTTTCCACGGGCAAACGTGTCGGCAGCCGCGACGGACCGGATGCGCGCTTCCGTCTCCGGTGAGAGGGTGACGCCTTTCGCACGAAGTGCGAAGACGGTCATCGCCCCAACCCCGTCGAGGTCGGCGCGGACGGTCGCGAGGATTGCACCTGCCAGAGGAATCACCTCCGTCAGGGCAGCCTTGATGGCCGCCGTTGTTGCGTCGCCCCCGCTGTGTTGCGGGTCGAGATTGTAGGCACACCGCGCAGCGAGCGCGGGTACCGTCACTTCGATCCCGTAGACGGTACCGGACGCGAACACCTTCTCGTTCGCTTCAACCGCGGCCGGAATCGGCCGTGGGTCAAGAATTTCGTATCTGTACATGCATACCTCCTTATGGAGACCTTGTTCATCCGCGGCGCATGACTGCCACGCAAGGCGCCCATTATGGGCTGGTTGTTTTGGATGGGAGAACTCCGGATGATGCGATGAAGGCAACCTCTCTCCCTGTTTGAATGACAGTCTCTTTCAAAACTCGATTTGTATCGAGTCCTGAATAAACTGCTAGAGAGACACCGCATCTCTCTAGCAACCACTTCGGACCGATCAGGGTTTTACCGTAACCCTGTACGTTTGATCCTCGAAGTGAAAGACGACGTTGTCGCCCTCCACTTCGTATGTGCCGCCACAGGCAGTTGCGACGGCTTCGTCCTGCTTTATGTCGCAAGCGTAACTCCTGCCGGCGAGGAGTACCCCTCCTAAAGAGGTGCTCTCCACTGGCACAGCCCGGTATCCGCCAGGCCAGTATTCGTCGAGCGACTTGGATCGCGTCGACTCGACGTATCCGGGGTTTGGGATACTCATCGTGCCCGGCCGATTGTAAATCGGCCAGGTCTTTACCTGAGTCTGCTGAAAGGCAGCCTCCCGCCCATCCCGAAGGACGACGAAGCTGATCCCGGAAAAATTCAGTAGGACAATGCCCTTGCTGAGGAAATACCGCTCCTCGGCAAGCGCACCAAGTAGCTCAGCCATCTCAGGTTCGAGCTGCTGCTCCTTCTTTTCAATCCCGATAGCGTAAACGACGCTTAACGCATCGCTTACTTTCTCGAACGATTGTTTTGTCGCATTGGCGACAGAGCTTGCATCAACCATTTTTTCATTTTCTTGCACCCGGCAACCATTCGGATTTACTCTGAATTTTGCGGTCCCAGGTTGGTTATTGAAGACTTCGAAAACTTCTTTGAGTCCTCGATCGGATGATCAAGTTCTCAAAAAGTCGGGCCAGCGAATAAACCTATCGCTGACCCTGAACCCGAGAGTGGTGGCGGAAGTGGTTCTACGGCAGGATGTACCACTCTCGTTTTAAACGACTCGTATCAGGGTTCCGGCCCTGAATTAGTCGATGAATGCCGGTTTTTCTCCGGCAGAGCCCTTATCGGTTAGACATGCCTGATTTCAGGCTGTCTCAGCGGGGTGGGCTCAACCATCTATCGACGCTTTGCGTTTCAAGACGGCGGAAGGAAAGACGACATACACGTCTTCCTTTCCGCAGTCCCGACGTGGGTCAGGGAACAGATGACATGGAACAGAGAACCAGGCTTCGCTAAGGCTTCGGCGTGGCGAAGCAGGAGGCAAATCCCTCCCCGGATTACCGGTGCTCCCTTTTTGAAAGGGAGAGACTCCGAACCCCTCCTTAGTCCTCCCCTCCGAAGAGGGGAGGAGGTGGGGATTTCGTTGACAATCGGTATCCGGACGACTTGGGTATGAACCCCGCTTTGCCTCCGATATATGACTGGGGAGGTGAGGTGCGTCGGATACCGACTTACTACCTATTCTGTTGTCAACGATCACCTTGGGCTCTCTCCCGTTTCCCCGCCCACATCGCTTTCGCGAAGTGTGGCGAGTACTCATAGGTTCTCTCTCAAGGATCTTCATGCCTCTCAGAGGTCGGATTGTCCGAGGAATGAGGGGCATTCGCTCCTGGCGAACCGGGGTAGTTAGAGGGCGTGTTCCCGGAATCTCTCTCGTTTCGCGTCCGTTCCGGCGCTCCTTTTGGAAGAAGCGGTGGAAAGGGCGCGGAACTAAAATTCCGGACATTCGGCCACATACCGCTCACAGGGTGGTTAATCCCGTGCTCAGGAGTGCCGAGCGAGGCATTTCCTGAAGGCGGTTCGCACTATCTAAATAGAAGGTACTAGGCTTTCCAAGCCATCTTTTGTTCTTGGAAAGAGGACGAAGGGGAGGCTTGGAAACGGGATTTCCCGGGGATTCTCTCTCTATCCTTCCGATATGGACGATGCCAAAGCGGATTTCCTAACCTTGTACTCCTCTCCGTTACTCTCTCAAACAACGGGGTGGTCCTGTTGGTCTTTCACTTGTGTTCTTGAAGGTGCTGGTCTCTCTTTTACTAAGCCGTAGCTCGAAGCGGTGGCTGGCGTTCTCTCTTCTTAATCTCTCATCGTAACAGCGAAGTATAGCAGTTATTTGCATGACTGTCAACAATATGTGACTACAAATATTAAAAACGTAATATAAAAAATAAAAAATTACTGAAATATAGTTACAAATTGTCAAAATATATTGACACGGATATGGTATCGGCGTATACTAAAGTCAAGAAAACAGTCGAATATAAGGATATGGCGCTCTCCGACATCCTCTCAAAATCAGGCCTTTCTCCAGCGCAGGCCGAGGTATATGAAGCGCTTCTTACGCATGGAACGCAGCAGGCTGGGTCGTTGACGAAGAAAACAAGCCTGAAACGAGGGCTTGTTTATAAGGTTCTTGAGGATTTGATCGATCTCGGACTGGCCGGAAAGGAGGAGGAAGAGGGGAAGGTGGCCCGTTTCTTTCCAAAACATCCGTCGGTCCTGCGCGAAGTCGTCGAAAATCGCCGGAAATCGCTCAAGGACGCCGAACTCTCGCTCGATGCCGTGCTCCCGTCGCTCATCTCGAACTTCAATATGGTCTCCGGCGCCCCGGGCGTGGAGATCTATGAGGGAGAGGACGCGAAAGAACGGATTCTGTGGCACTCTTTGACCAGCAAAACGGAAATCTATACCTATTCGGATATAGAGACCGTGATGAAGATGACACCGAAGGTGAGCCTTCGGTATGCCAAGGAGCGGGAGAAGCTGGGAATCAAGAAAAAGGCGCTCCTTCTGGATACGCCGTTCGCGCGTGACTACGTGAAGGGATACTTCCCTTCGGTGACCGATATTCGGCTCATATCCGCGAAAGAGGCGAAGCCGTTCCACAGTTCGATGGAGATCTATGACGGAACGGTGTCATACATTACCTATGCTCCGGACAAGACGATCGGAGTCATTTTGCATGACCCGTATCTCTACGAGGTGCACAAGTACGTCTTCGAGGCGCTGTGGGAGAAAACAGAGCCGCTTCCGTTGACGCGCAAACCGAAAGATGCGGAAACGTTGCCTGAAGAGCGGGAGTCGGCTGATGCGCCACCGCCGATGGAAACGGTGGAATATGACGATGACGAATATTTCGTGCGGCTGTGATCGGAGGTAGGGCTCGTCCGGGAAATTTCTCAAGTCCTGTCTTGGCGAGTACTCTTTTCGAGAAGGATGGGGCGTGGCGGCGCAGTCTCCTTTCCGTGTCGCTGGATTGCCGCGGCGAAGTGTCGCCTCGCAAAGACGGAAAAGATGCCGCGAGTGGTTCGATGCGTCCCGTTATGCCATTTCGGGAACGGACTGTTCCGAGCGAACATTCCTCCCTTTTGGTCGTGCTTCTTTTCGGAGCGAGGGGTTTTCAAAAATCGCTACGACTTTTCCGCCGTCCCGGCCGCCTTTGCCATAGGGGAGACGGGCCAGTGTCCAGCCCTTCTTCGTCTTCTCTCGTACGATATCGAAGAGCTCGGACCGATCGACCATGTGAACGGATACGGAAGACAATCGCTCGTTTATTTCCTTCATGTGCTCGGTGATATCCGGGACGAACTCATCGAAGTCCGAACTTCGCGTGACGAATGCCCCGTTTGCCTCGAGGTCACGCCGCATGGAGAGAAATGGCTTGCCTTCGATATCGGTCACGTCATCGATGATATATCCATATCGCTCCAGATAAAAACTCGAAACCGGCGATTCTGGATCGACGTATGCTTCGATGACGGAATCCGCTCCTTCTTGTTCCAGAGTGACCTGATAGAAGATGTCTCCGATCTTCGCATCTCGATAGGCTGAATCGACATTGAATGATCCGGCATACTTCCTGGGTTTTCCGTCTTCCGTTTCTCCTTTCCCGTCGAAGCGTCGGAAGCCGATGATTTCTCCCTCACGTCGCAAGAGATAGAATCGTGAATCGGGATTCCGGAAAGCCGTTCGGAGTCCATCGAAAATCTTCTCCCGGAAGTGCGTCGAATACTGCTCCGACTCGGGATAGTTACGATCATATATCGAGAGTAGGTCGTCTTGTTCTTTTTCGCTCAGCTCGGTTCCTTGTAGTGAGACGATCTCTGATTTCATCATCTCCGCGAGATCCTCCGCGGAGCCGGATTCATGAAGTGTCTTGAAAGCCGTCTTGTATAACATGACATCCACTTGCGTCGTGTCGAGCTTTCGGAGGAGTGTCTTGTGATCCGAATCGGTGTCTTTCGAGAAATCCATGAGGAGATCGCGCCCGCGTCGGAGGAGGTTCCTCGAGATGGTGAGGGTCTCGCGTTCGATATCCTCCGGCATGAGGTTCGGGAACGATTCGCGAACATAGTCCGAGACCGCATCGGCGTCCTTGGTGATTTCGGCATACTTCCGGAGAATCGGAGCAAGCGTCTCCGTGTCGAGCCGCTCGGCGAGCGAGAGGATCGCCTCGCCGTACTCGGGACTCTCCGCGGTTGCAAGGAACGAATAGGCGAGATCGTCGGCAATAGGGGTATGCCTCTTCAGGTCGTTCCTGATCCTCTGGAAACCGGAATCTTCCTGATCGCTGACGTAGGTGAGGAGGTGAATTTGGGCCCGAATCGGAAGACCAAGAAAATCTATCCCGAGATCGTTCCCGATATGCGATAGCATCGCCGGTTCGTGAAGGCGCTGGAGAAGGAGGGGGCGCTCTTCGCCCGATGAGTACGGAACCATGTCCGGGATATCGGACAGGTTCCGATATCTGACCGGATGCGCCGTCGTCGACGGATCGTTTTCCCGTAGTCTTTCGAGTTCCGCCTCGGCAAAGGCGTTTAGGTCGTCTCGGAATTCGGTCCAACCGTCCCGAAGGGTCGTAATGACGTGATGAATGGCATTCGAGTGAGTCGTCAGCTCATCCTCGTATTCCCGGAGAATGCGCTGTCTTGAGGCTTCTTCCTCGGATGAGTATCGGTCGATGAGAGTCTGACGCTCTTCCGCTAACCTGAGGAAGTCATGACCGTACCCCGATACCAACTCCGGGAACAGCTCATGATCGCGAAGATACCTGATGAGGTCATTGAGAAGCCGGTCCGCCGACTGAGTCGGCGCATTCGAATCCAGGGAATTCTCTACGTCATCGAGTAATGGTGATACGATGCTTCCTACGGACTCATGGGTCCCGGCCTCCGTGTCGACCGATACCGGTTTGCGGAGCGACTCCCGGAGCTTATCGACGGTTTTCCGGATCATGGCCGTCTCCGTGTCGCCGAGAACCGCGTAGAGTTCTCCGTGAATCCGTTGATATTCCGTCTGGGCGATATCGCGGATTTTCTCAATGAAGTCCTCCGCATCGAAGTACGTGACCCACTCCCGTTCGCTGACCGTATCCGAGATGCTCGACAGAAACGATGCGGGGCTGGATTCGTCCGGTTCCGTATCGTGAAGTCTTTCGGCAACGAACGCGATGAGGGTTTCCGGTCTGATGTCGTCAATCGACTCCGCTTCCGAAAGGGATTCGAGAAGATGACGAAGGCGCGGGATTTTGGGCGATAATGGGGCGGTCGCGATTCTATCCAGCGTTTCACGGTCGAGTCTCGCAATGTACTGCGGGGTGAGGCTGTTGTCGAGCACCGTGACGGCGTCCGCGGCAATCCGCTGCATCCGCAGATCGTACGGAATCGTCGTATCCAGGTCTATGCGACCCGAGAGTCTCTCGGACAGCTCCGACTTCTCGGAATCCAGCTTTTCGTCCATCCGGCCGAAGCTCGGGTCTCCGTGCATCACGAAAAGGCCGCGGCTCGGGTTCCGGATTTCCTCATCTATCCGGTCGACGGTGATATCGATGGCATATCGGATGATAGGTTTCGTGACCGACTCACGTAGGCTTTCGAGGATTACGGCGATGTTCCGAAAGGCGGGCTCCGCCCAGTCTCCCTGGGCCTGCGTGGCAGAGAGCAGAGTCGGTATCTGGCGGATGACGTCGACGAGTTCTTCCGTCGGTAGAGAGGAGAAACGTTCGACGATATGATTGGTCGTACCGGTATCCATGAAAGCCAGTTCATAGACGTTCTCACCGATCAGGTTCGGCGAGATGTATTCGCGGACAAACTGGTTTCTTGAGCTTATAGCGGACAGGTGAATCGCATCGGCGATGTCGACGTACTCAATAATGGACGGTGAATACGAGAACAATTCCTCATAAACGGCATGACAGAAATGTCGCACCCGCCGCGAGTCGGTGTCGGAGAGTTCCTCGATAAACTCGATAATGGATTCTATGGCCCTTGCCATTCCAAGCCGGTATTCCTCCCGGTACCTTCGCGTCGTCCTTTCTTCGGGACTTCTTTTCGTCTCGACCCCGACCGCCCATTCGATCGCGTTTTCCCGGGTGGACATCGGATGGTTGCCCTTTTCAAAAACGGAGCGCGCCGAGAAATTCGGATATTGGTTTCGGCACAGTTTCTTTACCCATTGATCGATGTTGACGAGCGCCTCGTCGAGATCGAGACTCTCTTTTTCGGGAATTGAAAAATCGTCAAACGGTTTTATGTCGTGTTCTTTTTCCGGAGTGTCCTGAGCGTATGGTGCGGGAGTCTCATTCATGACGACATTCTATCATCCGGCGGGACCGGGAGGAAGGATGTCGGGTTTGGGAACGGGTAGTTAGAGGGAGAGAGAAGTTGCGAGTGAGAAAAAGACGAGGCGTGCGCCTCGTCTTTTCACTCTCATGATTCCCGTTTCAATCCGCCACCCGGTGTGACGACCTGAAATGGGAAAGGGATCGGAGGAGAGAAATTTGAAATTCGTTGATTTCGTTCTCCTTTCGATCCCTTGATTCAACCGATGGTCCGGTTACCGTCCTTGCGGATTCGGCGATCCTCCGTGCCTACTCGATTCGGCGAAGGATTCGAGACCTTTCCATCCTTCCCTCTCGCGTTGGAGAGGGGGGAACCTGTGAGAAGGAACCATTCCTTTCTCGACCTTAGAGTATAGCATACTTTTTATAAAAAGTCAACTGTGGCCTATCAGAGCCGAAAGACGGATAGTGAGTCTCGGGGTGACTTCATATCCCGAATCCGGAGCGTCCCAGTTTACTTTTTCCGGTAAAAGGGATGTAATGGATACGACTGACAACGAACAACTCACAACTGACGACGACAGAGGGCCTTTGTGGAAACAATACGAGTATGGCGAAGAAATCCGACGAAAAAATACTGGTGTTGCTCGATGGGAACGCGCTTATTCATCGCGCGTATCACGCGTTGCCGCCATTGACGAATAAGGCCGGGCAGACGGTCGGGGCGGTGTATGGCGTGGCGATGACGCTCATGTCGGTACTCGAGAAATTTCATCCGGAATATATCGCGGCGTCTTTCGACCTGGCAGCGCCGACGTTTCGGCATGAGAAATACGAGGAGTATAAGGCGACCCGGGTGAAGGCGCCGGACGACCTGTATGAACAGATTCCGCTCGTGAAGGACCTGGTGCACGCATTCAATATCCCCATTTATGAGAAGGAGGGGTTCGAAGCTGATGATTGCGTGGGCACCTTGGCTCGGCAGGCGTCGGAGCGGGGCATACCGACGGTCATCGTGACGGGCGACAACGATGCCTTGCAGCTCGTGACTCCCCTGGTGAAGGTCTTCGCGCTTCGCAAGGGAGTGAAGGATATCGTGCTCTATGATGAAGCGGCCGTGCGGGAGAAGTACGGATTCCCCCCGTCCGCGATTCCCGACTATAAAGGGCTTGCGGGAGACAGTTCGGACAATATCCCCGGTGTTTCGGGAATCGGTGCGAAGACGGCGACCGATCTACTCGTTGAGTTCGGTTCGCTCGAGAAGGTCTATGATTCTCTTGATGACGTGAAGGAATCGGTTCGGAAGAAACTGGTTGCCGACAAGGAGATGGCATTCTTTTCGAAGGAACTCGGAACGATCGACACGGCCGCACCGGTCACATTCGACTCGCAGGCATGCGTGGCCCGGGATTTCGACTTGGCGGTCGTTTCCGAATTCTTCAAGTCGATGGGATTTTACAGTCTGTTGAAGAGAATACCCGGAGCTACGGAATCCGGAATACAGAATCAGGAATCAGGCAAAACGAACGCGGAAGCAGGGACTCGGAGGGAGGGAAAGAAAAGGAAGGTGAAAGTATTGAAGATGGCGGAGGAGATGGAGGCGTTCTTCAAAGGGGCGAAGGATAAGCCGGTCGCGGTGCGCATCGTGGCAGGCGAAGCGTCGCTTTTCGGGAGTGCCGGTATCGCGACGGTCGAGCTCGCGCATGAGACCGGGGCGGTCATCGCGGAATGGAACGAGGAGATGAAGTCGTCCATGAAGTCGTTTTTTTCCGATGCGACCGCCCCAAAGATATTCCACGACGCGAAAGCTGCATGGCACGAGCTTCGACGCGAGGGTATCGTCCTTGCGGGCATCGCTTCGGATACGATGATCGCTGGGTATCTGCTTTCGGCCGGCGCGCGGATCGAACTCGATCATCTGTTGCATGAGGAATTCGGAGACGGGCCGTTCGAGACGGTCGCCGAAGGGATTTACCGGCTTGAGGCGCGACTCCGTGAAAAGATGAAATCGGTATCGGGGGAGCAGGTCGGGCCATGGACGCTCACTCGCCTGTTTACGGATGTCGAGATGCCGCTTATCCCGATCCTCGCGGAAATGGAGGAGGCGGGCATACGGCTCAATACGGGGAAATTCCGCGAGCTCTCGGACGAGCTTGGCAGGGAGATACGGCGGATCGAAAAAAAAATTTACGAGCTTGCCGGAAAAGAATTCAATATCAATTCGACGAAGCAGCTTGCCGAGGTGCTCTTTACCGATCTGCATATCCCGACGGCCGGACTGAAACGGACGAAGACCGGCATTTCCACGGCGTCTCCGGAACTTGTGAAACTCAAGGAGTATCCGATCGCCGGCCTCGTGGAGGAAGAGCGCGAGCTGTTCAAGCTGAAAACGACGTATCTCGATGCGTTTCCCTCACTTGTGGACGCGCGGTCGCGGATCCATACGACGTATCAGCAGGCGGTGACGGCCACGGGGAGGCTCTCCTCGACGGATCCGAACCTGCAGAACATTCCCGCTCGGGAGAAGTGGAGTCGGGGCATCCGCGGGGCGTTCGAAGCGGAGCCCGGACGGGTGCTCGTCGGTGCCGATTATTCGCAAATCGAGCTCCGGGTCATGGCACATGTGAGCGGGGACGAAGCGCTCGTATCAGCGTTCGCGATCGGAGAAGATGTTCATAGCGCCACGGCGTCCGCCGTGTACGGGGTCCCGGTCGCCGATGTGACCGGCGACATGCGTCGGCAGGCGAAGGTGTTCAATTTCGGACTCATGTACGGGATGAGTGCGTACGGACTCTCACAGAGTCTCGGTATCACGCCGGCCGAAGCCGCGGAATTCATCGACACCTATTTCAAGAAGTTTCCGGGCGTGACGCGCTATATGGAAGGAATGAAAGAAAGTGCCCGTGAGAAGGGGTTCGTCGAGACGGAGCTCGGTCGCAGGAGATATGTGCCGGAAATACTGAGCCAGAACCGCAACCTTTCGCAGGCCGGGGAGCGCATGGCGATCAATATGCCGATACAGGGTCTTGCCGCGGATATCATGAAGCTCGCGATGCTCCGTGTTTTTGAGATGCTCCCAACATATGGCGATTCCGTCCGGATGTTGCTTCAGGTGCACGACGAACTGATTTTCGAAGTGGAGGAAGGTATCGCGCCCGAATTCGCGATGCTCATCAAACGAAACATGGAGTCCGCGTATCCGCTTCGCGTGCCGCTCATCGCCGAGACGGCTATAGGGAAGGACTGGGGGGAACTCAAAGGGTAAGATTGATTTTACTTCGGAAACGATGTACGGTTCGTATTGAAGCGTGACCACAATTTTTATCACTGAAAAGCGGAGGCGGATATGACGGAAAATACGGGAAAGTGTTTCACGGAAAGACAAATAGCCTTTCATGAGGTGATACTCGATTGCATGAGGAAGAACCCGGGAGTGTTCCCATGTATCCCCGAACCGGAGCTTGGACGGGTCATGGAAGAGGTCGATCTCAACTCAACGCGGTTCGAGTGCTGTCTTCCGGGTCGCGCCGTACGGTTCGCGGGGACCGTCGAAAAACGGGGCGATACGACGTATCATGCCATGCTGAAATCGGTCGAAGTCGACGGAAAGAATGTCCTTTCCGATTTCCGAACATGAGGTCGGGGAGTATGATCAGGGGAGCCTGCGGGTTCCCCTTTTTTCTTCCGTTTTTTATCATGGTATACTGGCACACGTAACCACTCATGTTTTTCTATGGACAAGAGGCAGAAGGTCGTCGTCGCGGTGCTCGCCGTATTGGTAGCGCTCGCCATCGCGTACTTCACGGTCGGCCGCGATTATCTCAGACGGAGCAATGTCAGCAAGATCCAGGTAGGAAACGAATCGGCGCAGCCGACAGGTCCGCTCAATCAGGGGAATGTGAGCCCGATTTCGGGCCTCGCGTGCGATAACTGGAACCGTCGGCCGTTCGCGTTCATGCAGCCGGTGGATATCCAGGCCCGTCCCGTCGCGGGATTCTCGCAGGCCGATATGGTCTTCGAGATGCCGAATCCGGCGGAGGGCATCTTCGTGACGCGGCTCATGGGCGTGTACCTGTGCAATATCCCGACCGAGATCGGCGCCCTGCGGAGCGCTCGTCATGATTACATCGCCATCGCGAAGGGACTCGATGCGGTGTTCGTCGGATGGGGCGGATCCGCGTTCGCGATCCAGAAACTCAACGAGGGCGTGATCGACAATATCGACTGCAACGGCCAGGGCGGGAAGAAGGCGCCTCAGTGCTGTTTCCGCAAGGAACGGACGGGCCTCATGCGAGTCGAGGATACGGGGTTTGCGAAGGGGGACGCCATCCTCTCGTGCGCGAAGGAATTCGGATACCGTTCGGAAACGACGTTTTCCGGTTATCCGCATCAGGCGGATGCGGCGGAGTCGGACCGACCGACCGGCGGGTATCTGCGTGTGGCGTATCCCGGCATGATGAAGGCCGAATATAACTATGACAAGGCCTCGAATTCGTACCTTCGTATATGGGGCGGGACCGTCGATACGGACCGCAACAACGGACAGCGCATCGCGCCCAAGAATATCGTCGTCATGACGGCCGAGAACGAACAGATCATGGCCGACGTCAACTATACGTCACGAGGCGTGCAGGACCCGTGGGCGAACCTTCCGGAAGGCGAAAAGACGGGGCCGACGAATATTTCGGGACGGTACAATAATCTGCAGATCGGGGATCCGTGGTTCGACGGCACGGACAGTGGATCGGCACGATTCTTCCTCAATGGCAAGGAGATCGATGGGACCTGGAAAAAGTCCAAGTCAAAGGCGGACGCGAAACTGACCTTCTATGACAACGCGGGACAGGAGGTGAAGTTCGTCCCGGGGCAGATCTGGGTCGAGGTCGTCATCCCGGGAATGGTGGTGGAGTGGACCCCGCAGGCCTAGTTTCCGTCGGGGGCGGCATGTTTTCGAAGTCTGATATACTAGGAGAGTCATCCGGCTCTCCTTTTCCGTATCTACCGCCCAAGTGCGGAAAAATCGAATATCGAATATCGAATTTCGAAGGAAATCAGAAATTTGAATGATGAAAATCCGAAACGAAGTTGAATATCAGAATCTGAATACTCTATGATCGTTCTGCTCACCGGCAAGGACCGGTTCCGGATCGTGCGAAGACGTGCGGAATTGAAAAAGGGATTTCTCGCGAAGTATCCGAGCGGTACGGTCGCGGTCATCGACGCGTCGACCGGAACGGGATCGGTCGCACAGCGTATCCTCGAGGCCGGCTCGGCCGACCTGTTCTCTTCCGCGTGTCTGCTCGATGTACGCGAGGCGCTTTCCGCCCCGGATGAAGAAGTGGTCGCGATAAAAGACGCGATCAAACGGCTCGGGGAAAATGCCTCCATGGTGTTTTCGCAAACCGATGTGCCGAAAGCGAAGGACAAACTTTTCGCCCATCTCAAGAAGCATGCGGGCAAAGTCGAGCTCTTCGAGCCGTTTTCTCCCCGCGAGGCGGAGTCGTTCGTGATCGCTGAAGCGAAGGCGGTCGTTCCTGGTATTACGTTTTCGCGGTCCGCCCTTGCAAAGATCGTATCCGTGTGCGGAACTGATTCCGCCAGACTCTCGTCGGAAGCCGTGAAAATCGCCCAGTTCAGGGGCGAGGGAGAAGTGTCGGTGCAAGACGTGGACCTGTTTCTTCGGGAGGACTCGCATGAGAAGGTATTCGTCGCGCTCGACGCGCTCGTTGCCGGCAATCGGGGACGTGCGCTCGAACTGTTGCTGCATGAGGCACGGGCGGATTCGGGCGGTGTACAGAAGCTATTCGGATTGCTCGCGTGGCAGATCAGGGAACTCTTCAAGGTCCGGGGCGAATACGATCGAGGTAATACCAGGGCAGACGATATCGCGCGAGCGACCGGGATGAACCCGTTCGTCGCCGGCAAGACGCTCTCGAAGATGGGCGCCTTTCCGCTTGCGCGGCTCAAATCCGGCCTCGCGCTCCTCGCCGATCTCGACGCCGACATGAAAATCGGCAAAATCGATCCCGAACTCGCGTTGACGTTGTTCGTAGAGAAACTGTGATCCGGTAAACCTTATTTCGAAATCCAGGTAGAGACGGGGCATGCCCCGTCTCTACATTCGTATATAGACGGCTTCTCCTCCATTCGGAATGGGGAGCGACTTCCCTCGATCAAAAAAGCGCGACGGATTTGTCGGATGCCCCCCAAAAAAAAGAAAAGGAAGCTGGTTACTTCGTTATCGATGCCCCTTTCCACGCGAGCTCGAAAATCGCCCGCTGCGAATCCGCGAACTCCTTGGATTCGATGAGCATGCCGAACATTTCGGTGCCGTAGTTGGCGACGGCGACCTTGTTCCCGTAGATATTGATCTCGTTGCCGAGCGGGAAGGATGCTTCGGGTAGGACGACTCCGATACGGAGTTGCTCGCGGTTGTGTTCCATAAACGGGTCGAGGTCTTCGTTGCTCTTATAGATGCCTCGGAAGACAATGCCCTTATCCACGCGCCTTCTAATGTAGTCTTCTGTATAGTCTGGTAAATGCCGAATAATTCCCTCGCCCACGTAGCCGAGTATCTCATCACCCTTTTTAAGACTCCGGAGGCTGTCCTCATACATTTCCGCGATCCCCTCTTTCCCTTCGAAGTACCGGATGACTGGTTTAACTTTCGGACCGTTATAGATTTCCTGAAGTTCGGGCATGGCCGACTCTATTTCCCGTCCCTGCCGGCGCACCCGCTCGAGGAGCGCCTCGGGGTCGGCGGGTGAATAGTATCGCGTTCCCTTTGCGACCGACTTGAAGACGAGGCCTTCCTTCATCAGTCGGTCGGTGATGTCATACACGGTCGGACGGCGTAATCCTGTCCGCTTCGCGATGGCGTATGCGGTCGCCTTGCCGGTTTCCAGACAGGCAAGGTAGACGTCGGCCTTTTTCCCGTCCATTCCCGCCTTCCGCAGGACTTCCCGTATGTTCATAGGGGTGTATTCGAATTCTCTTTCGGTGTCATTGCGCGCGCGAGTCTTCGAACTCGTGGCAATCCAGAACTGGCAAATGACTTGCTGGATTGCTTCACCGTCTGCTGGCGGTTCGCAATGACGTAGTAGTCGTACAAAAACGACTACTATTTAAGAA
>DATMYW010000015.1:0-18964 GCA_035560715.1 Candidatus Fimivivens sp.
ACGGATTTCTCCGAGTTATTCGCGACTTCGAGGAAGATTCCTACGTGTTCCTAACCCGTTTGCCATGGGCCTAAACCCATTCGACTTGCATGCCTTATCCACGCCGCCAGCGTTCATCCTGAGCCAGGATCAAACTCTCAATAATTTCGGATGTGCGACCCGAGGGTCGACACATCCTGCGAAACCCGAGGGCTTCGTTACCGACTTGATCCTTCTCAAAGAAATATAAAGGACCAACCACAAAAAATTGCGATTGTCCGAGTTGTGAATGTTCATTCGCGGGAATAAAAAAAGAAACACCGACTTCTTTTCCTGAACCGCTTTCCCAGTATAGGGAGCGAATCCAATACTGTCAAGGGCGAAGGCTCCGGGACGCCAACTCCGCTAATGACCAGAATTATCGGCTCCGATAAGCCCTATTTCGAACGTCTGTTTAGAAGCAAGAGCACCAGGAGCGGAACGACCAACCAAATGATTTCCGCAAGCGGAGTACCGAAGTACTGAAAAGGCACCGGGATCGGGAACGCTTCCACCGTCTTCTTCGGAAAGAGGGTTACCAGGACGCTCGTGACCATGCCAGTTACCACGATACCGGTCACGATGACACGCCATAGCACATCCTGCGGCAGGGACGGGACATGAATCTCGAAGAGCGATCGATCAAGGAGCGTCAGGACGACAAGGAGCGCGACGAACAGCCACGCCCCGGAGAGCGGAAAGTCCTTCGGAAGGACGTCGACGGACGCGTTCGTGAACACGAGCGCCGCATAGACGCTCATGACCACGTTCACGAGACGGTTGCGACCGAGCAGGAATCCGATGCCGGTACCGGCCGACACGAACAGGACCGTGAAGACGATCAGGCCGGCCACTTCCCTCGAAACGGTCGAGGGGAAAAGGGATAAGATGGAGTTCATGTGTTTGTCTCTTTTTCGGCATCATACCATGACCCCTTATGAGCGTCAAAAATTCCCTTCGGAAAGCCTCCGTTCATAGTGTCGCTTCATGCCGACCCTGTGCTATACTGGAAACCGAACACCGGACACCTATGGATCTCAACCGCCTGCACATCGTCGTCTTCTGGGTATTTTTCGTTCTGTTTCTGACGACGGCCGCATCCGTCCTCTTCTTCACCTTCGGCTACCGGTTCAGCTTTCACAGAGGAATCTTCATCTATACGGGATCGATAACGGTCAAGTCCAATCCCCGTTCGGCCACGGTCTCGCTCGACGGAAATGCGGTTCCCGCGGACATGATCCACAACATCAACCAATCGATTCACGTGACCGGCATCATGCCGGGAGAACACTTCCTCCGTGTCTCCGCCGACGGCTTTCAATCGTGGGAAAAGAAGGTCGTCGTCCAGAGTGGCATCTCGACTGAATTTTGGAACGTCCTCCTGCCACGCTCCTCGTACGACCGGGCGCGGGCGGCCGACGGCGATATCGTTCGCGTGTTCCCGTCACCGACGCGAAAATATTTCTCACTCGTCTCGGACACGGGAAGTGAGACGACCGTTGCATTCATCGAACGGACCGACAAGACATCGAAACGGGTCTTT
The DNA here is from genome assembly GCA_035560715.1 of Candidatus Fimivivens sp. Lineage (GTDB taxonomy): Bacteria > Patescibacteriota > Minisyncoccia > Moranbacterales > UBA1568 > JAAXTX01. Next base: position 1,562 of record DATMYW010000015.1, read on the forward strand.
TCGAGCAGGACATACCGGTTCGATCCCGAGGACGGGAGGAATGTAGAATGGGCCAAGAACGAGGACTCGCTGCTTATCCCACTCCGTTCCCGTGCGGACGGGAAGCGCGGTGTCATGATCGTCGACCTGAAGACGGGCATCGCGACCGACCTCAAGGACATCGCGGTCGCTCCCGACCCTGAGAATCCCCGCTGGCACCCTGACGACAACGGGACTTTTTTCGTTCTCTCACGCGGATCCCTCCTCCTCGTCGACCCCGCGGCGACATCATCCGACCGGATCGAGAACGTCGCTGACAACGTATCGGCCTACGACCTGTCCGGTCGCTCCGCGGCAGTCCTCGACCGAACTTCGGGTATCGTCTCACGCATCACGTTCGGCGGCATCACCGGAACCGACCGCAAGGACATCACGGGCCCGATTCCGGAAGCCGACCGATTCTCTGCCCCGTACCTCACCATGTACGATGAGAGGCGCATCGCCGTGTACGACCGTGACGGAGAAGGCTTCCTCTATAATGACGACCTCAAACTCGAGCCGTCCATCATCCCGCTCGGGACGGGCATTCGGGGAGTGCAGTTTTCCGACGACGGAAAGAAACTGCTTTTCTTCACCGGACACGACATCTCCGTCGTCTTCACGAGGGACTGGGACGTTCAGCCGGCACGCAAAGACGGTGACATCCTCCAGATCGCGCGTTTCTCATCCCCGTTGTCGGAGGTACAATGGGCCAAAGACTACGAGCACGTTCTCTTCGTGAATGACGGCGAACTCAACCTCGCCGAACTCGACAACCGTGACAGACGCAATATCGCGACAATACTCCCAGCGTCCACATCGGACATCATCCGACAGGTCGTCACGCTCCCGGCGGAGAACCAGCTCTACGTGCTCTCCGGTCCCGCCCCGACCGGCCACGCGGTCTTCTCCTTCATCTCCTTTCCCGAACCTATCGGACTCTTCGGACAGTAAGGAACGACCGGATAATACCGTCAGGAGTATTTTTCCGCCACGAAAAGAAGCTCAAATAATCGTTTCCATCGATCAATGCCTTGAAACGAGCATGTGAAGACATGCTCGTTCGTTTATCGTTCGTTCATCTGGAACATTGCCGTCCCGCACACGACGCCGAACGATACGGAAGCGACGGCGACCGCCTTTCAAGAGTTCTCATCTTCCCTTCAGCTCCCGCTCCAGATTTTCAAGACTGACGGGGCGGACGGGTTCTTTCGATTTCTCGTTATCGATACGGCTTCCGGTCTGACTTTTTCCGTCAGCGGAGGATTTTTTTTCACTTTCATCGATATGCTGTTCCCGCATCTCCGCATCATCCGATATATTCGGAGCCGGATCGTTCCGCGAGACGTCATTTTTCCCAAGTATCGATCGCACCAGGCGTTCGGGATCGCGATTGATCGATTCCAAACGGAAATAGAACCTTTCCGCGCCGGACGTCAGAGGAACATCCCGATTCCGGCGACAAATCGCATCGAATTCCTGAAGACAGGAGGAGGAAACGTCGGAAACATCCTCAATCAGTCGCCGTGCACACTCCGTCCCGTCTACACCCTTGGCCCGCGATGCGCGATACTGTCCCAGGATCAACGATAATTCCGTATCAAACTTCCGCGACAGACCATACATCTGCCGATCCAGCCTCCCTTGCAAGACATACATCCGCTCCCCGTCATATCGACGAAAGCCCGGGTTCGGAATACGCCCGTAGCCAAGACTGAAATTCCCGATATTTACGCTCAGACGGACGTCCGCTTCCGCATCCTTGGACTTCAACGCGGCCGGCATGGAAAGCACCATCGACAAGAGAAGACCTTTCAGGATGTTCGACTGACGGCTTGCCTGCGGCCCCTCGAACAGTTGCCTGAGCCTGGAAAGTTTCGGGGTGCCGGAGTCTTTCGGATCCGCCGACTCGCCCGGATTCCCGTCCGGGGGAATGCAGTCCGCCAAGACATGAAGGCCGTCGAGATATGTCCTCGCGGGAGACACCGCCGATGAAGTCTCGTGACGCTCCGACACGACGCCCACAGATTCTCCACCGCGGGATTCTCGGGCGCTTATCTCATTCGGATCCAGACTCGACTGAGGAAGTTCGAACCGAAACGTTCCCTTCTCTCCCATACGATTACTCCGATAATGACTGCTTAAGGCGTTCGGCAAAAAATGATTTCTCCGCAGTCAGAACCTCGTCGAGTTTCTGACGGTCGTTTCCGGCTTCGATTCTCCGACGCAAATCTCCGGTAAAAAAACGCAACAGGTCATAGTCATCTTCAAAGGACTCGACGAAGGCGCCTCGCATGGACGGATCCGCCTCGGAAAGACGACCGGCCCAAAGCGCCCGGTCGTCATCCGATAGTCCGGATGCCGCGAGAATGTCTTCAACTTTTTCCTTACTGTTTTGTTTATTTTCCATTGCAATCATTATAACACATCTCCGACTTTTTAAAACGTACTTTCCGGTCATCGATGGAAATGAAAATACGCGCGCATGATCATTCTGTTCATATTACGAATTACGCTGCCACACGGAACGGTATCAGCCGTCAGATACCCGCAAGAAAATACCCCGGATCATTCCGGGGTATTCGGTGCCGACAGAATTGCTACCGTTTGGACCACTGTGGCGAGCGACGAGCCTTCTTGAGACCCGGCTTCTTGCGCTCGACCGAGCGCGAATCGCGGGTGAGGAACCCTTCGGCGCGGAGCGGGAGCCGGAGCGCCTCGTCGTGCTTGAGGAGCGCGCGAGCCACGCCGAGACGGATCGCTTCCGCCTGCGCGTTCACGCCGCCTCCCTTGACCGTGGCCGAGACGACGAAGTCGCCGGAGAGACCGAGCGCCGAAAGCGGGGCGACGAGGATCGGCTGCAGCGCGACCGGGAAATAGGTCGTGTAGTCCTTGCGATTCACGACGTGCTTGTCGTTCCCCTTGTCGGGATAGAGCCGCACCTGGGCGACGGCCGTCTTGCGCCGTCCGACCGCATACAGATAGGTCCCGGCGGATGCCTTCGCCTTGGCCGGCTTCTTTTCCTTCTCGATGATCGCGGTTTTCGTCGCCATACGCTTATTCGTGTGTCACATGAATGGTCTCCTCCTTGCGCTCGTCCTTCTTGTACAGGCGGAGCCGGGTCAGCATCCGGTCACGGAGCTTGTTCTTCGGGAGCATGCCGTAGACCGCCGCATGCAGCACCTTCCGGGAATCCTTCTTCATCTGGTCCTTGAAGGCGATGGAACGGATACCTCCCGGATAGCCGCTGAAATGATGATACATCTTGTCTTCGCGCTTGTTGCCAGTGACCTGAAGACCATCGGTGTTGATGACCACGACATAGTCACCGCCGTCGATGTGCGGGGTGTAGTCGACCTTCGTCTTTCCGGAGACGACTCCGGCGATCTCGGTCGCGAGGCGACCCAGGACCTTGCCCTGGGCGTCGAACAAATGATATTTCCGGTTCACCTGCTGTTTCATACGGTTGCTTCCCAGGTTAGACTACGAATTCGATCACGGCCATCTCGGCTCCGTCGCCCTTCCTGGCCTCAAGTTTCACGACGCGGGTATAGCCGCTCTCCCGTCCCTCGAACCGGGAAATGAATTCCGGCGAAAGAAGCTTGCTGACCGTCGTGGCCGGAAGCGTGCGACGAAGTTCGCGGATCGCTGTGACCTTCTTCGTCTCGTCCGCGTTCCCCCTCTTCGCCTTGTTCACGATCGGGTCCACCTTGTCCTTGAGCTCCTTCGCCTTGGCGAGGGTCGTCTCAATCCGCTCGTGGAGCACGAGGCTCACGAACATGGTGCGGAACAGCGCGCGGCGCTGATTCCGGTTCCGACTCAAAATGCGTCCCGATTTCCTGTGATTCATACGAAAACACCAAATTCAATCTTTACTCCGCTGCCGGCTCTTCCTCCTTCTCCTTCTTCGCGGCCTTCTTTACGGCCTTCTTCGGCGCCTCGACGGGAGCCTCCTCCTCGATCGCCTCGACGCTGCCGCCGTCCTGGATCGCGGAGAACTGCTTGACCAGGATGTCAACCGCCTTGCTGAACGCCTCCTCGGGAGCGATGCTTCCATCCGTCACGACCTCTATCGAGACCTTGTCATAGTCCGTGCGTTTCCCGATACGCATGTTCTCGACCTCATAGTTCACGCGGCGGACCGGCGTATAGATGGAGTCGAGCGCGATAGTGCCGATCTCGCGTTCCTCCGTTTCGCGATGCTCGACCGGGACATATCCGATACCCCTGCCGATCGTAAGTTCCATCTCGAACTCAGCTTTCTTGTCCGTCAGAGTGACGATCGCCTGATCGGGATTCACGATCTCGACCGACGACGGTGCCTTGATATCACCCGCCTTCACGACGCCCTCCCCCTTCGCCTTGAGAGAGACTTTCACCTCATCGTCTCCATGGAGGCGAAAGCGGAGCTGCTTGAGGTTGAGGAGGATCTGCACGGCATCCTCGAGCACGCCGGGGATCGCGGTAAACTCGTGTGAGACACCCTTGATCTTGACCGACTGCGCGGCCGCACCTTCGAGCGACGAGAGAAGAACACGACGAATCGCGTTACCGAGCGTCGCGCCGTATCCCGGATAGCATCCGAGGATCTCGAACTTCGCGACATTGTCCCCGATCGGGGTGACCTTGGGTTTCTGGGGTACCGGAATCATAGGTTTTCTCCGAATGCACCGCGGCGCCTGGCGCCGACGGGACATCCTCCTTCGGATTAATTACGGTTTACTTCGAGTAATACTCGACGACGAGTTGAGCATCGACATTCACTTCGACATCATCGCGACCCGGCAGGGAAACCACTCTCCCTTCAAGCTTCGACGTGTCCATCTCGAGCCACTTCGGGACATCCTTCTTCCCGGCCAGTTTCTCGGGGAGATCCTTGAAATAGGTCTTGCTTCGCTTTCCCGGCTTCACTGAAATCAGGTCACCGACACTTACCTCGAACGACGGGATATTCATGCGTCGGCCGTTCACGGTGAAGGAGTTATGCGAGACGAGTTGGCGGGCGAGTGCGCGGGATGGGGCGAACCCGAGCCGGTAAACCGCGTTATCGAGGCGACGTTCGAGTCGACCGAGCAGTTCGTTTCCGACGATACCCTTGCGGCGACTGGCATCGTCGAAGTGACAGCGGAACTGCCGCTCCATAACGCCATACATCCGTTTGATCTTCTGCTTCATAGCCAACTGACGTCCGAACTCGCTTCCCGAGCGGGATGGCTTGGCACCGTGTACGCCGGGAGCCGTTGGACGGCGGACCATCGCGCATTTCTGAGAAAGACAGCGATCCCCCTTCAGGAAGAGCTTCTCGCCCGCGCGACGGCAGAGTCTGCATTTATCCGTGATTCGAGCCATATCGTTTCGCGTTCTTGTCCGTGATTAGATCCGTCGCGGCCGCTGGGGGCGGCATCCGTTGTGCGGGAGCGGAGTGATGTCCTTGATCGAGAGCAGCGTGAATCCGTTGTTGGCAAGCGCGCGAACCGAGGCTTCACGACCGCTACCGACGCCCTTCACGAACACATCGAGTTCCGAGAGGCCGAACTTCTTCACCTTCTCGGTCACTTCGGCGACCACCTGTGTCGCGGCATACGGGGTCGACTTCTTGGCGCCCTTGAACCCGAGGTGTCCCGCGCTCGACCAGGCGAGCACGGCACCGTTCTGATCGGTCAGGGTGACGATGGTATTGTTGTACGTGCACTGGATGCTCGCACGACCGCGGAAGACGGACTTCTTGCCCTTCTTCTTTTTCTTTCCGGTTTCCGGCACTGCAGCCGCCACCACGGCGTTTTCCGTCGCGATGTCGACCATCGGTTCGTCTTTGATTGCTTCGTCTGCCATATCCATTGATAGTGATAGTTCCGCTTACATCATGCGATCGACGACCTACGTCTTGGCCGCGTCCTTGCGACGGCCGCTGCCCATGGTCCGCCTCACGTTCCCACGGACGGTCCGCGTGTTTGTCTTCGTCCGCTGTCCCCGTACCGGAAGCCCCTTCTGATGGCGGCTCCCCCGGTAACTGCCGATCTCGCGGAGGCGCTTGATGCTCATCTTCACCTGATGCCGCAGCTCGCCCTCGACGCGATATTTCTTCTCGATCGCCTCACGAAGACGGTTGGCGTCCGCCGAAGAAAGGTCCTTCGTGCGGATGGACGGATCGATTCCGAGCGTATCGAGCACCTTCCGGCTCGTAGCCGGCCCGATGCCGAAGATATAGGTAAGGGAAACGTCGATGCGCTTCGCGTCCGGAAGGTTGATGCCTGCGATACGTACCATAGTGGGTCTCTTATAGCTTCTTTAGCTTCTTCTGTCGCTTCCCGAGCTTTTCCGGATTCTCCAGTCCCGAGGTCGGCCTTCCGTCCCGCGAAGCCTTCGAGATGCGGCTGCTCACAAAGCCTTTCCTATCCCTGCCGCTGCTTATGTTTCGGGTTCGTGCAGATGACGAACACCTTGCCGTTCCGACGAACGATCTTGCAGCTGGCGCAGATTTTCTTGACGGATGCTCTCACTTTCATATCTTTTTCGCGTATAGCCTTCTACGGTTACTGCCTCAACCTCTGGACGATGCGACCCTTGGAAAGGTCATACGGGCTCATCTCGATGATGACCTTGTCACCTTGCAGAAGCCTGATGTAGTGGACCCGCATCTTTCCGGAAATATGGCCGAGCACCTCGTGCCCGTTCTCGAGCCTGATCTTGAAGGTCGCACTCGGAAGAGAGTCTGCCACCACGCCTTCCATTCGGATCACATCTTTCGTATTTCCCATAGAGGGATTTTTTCTTATTGACCTATGAAACAAAGCAAAAACAGAAAGCTCTTCTCACGGACGGCAGACCGGAACAATCGGCGCGATCCGTGCCGTTTCCAACCGATGAAGAAGCCTTTTTTCTGTGTGAACCCATTGTAAGAGAGTATCCGTATTTTGTCAAACCCCGGTTCCATATCAGCGAATTCCCTACTATCGCGCCCCCTCCGATTCGCGATGCATGTTCCGAAAAACGCCTTCCGTCAGCGTTATTTCCCAAATCGACGTTCGCGCGCCGCATACTCCTCGAGTGCGAGCGCAAGCGCCTCGGCGCGGAAATCGGGAAACGCCTTTTCGGAAAAATAGAGTTGGGCATCGGCGGTCTCCCACATGAGAAATCCGGCAGAAAGGTGTGCGTCGCCTCCGGTCCGGATCATGAGGTCGACCGGCGATACCTCGCGCGACATGAGCCACCCCTTCACCGTCTCCTCGGTGATATCCTCTTCTCGAAGCGAAGATTCGGAAGCCGATCGAAATGCCTGCGTCATATCGTCCACCCCGCTGTACGCAAGGAAGAAATTAAGAAAGTGCCCGGAGTATCCCTTCGTCTTCTCCTCGAGATCGGACAGGAGTTTCGAAAGCGTCGCCGGAAACTGTTCGCGCCAGCGACCGATAATCCTGACACGGACCTGCTCTTGTTCCAGTTCCTCGCTTTCGAACAGCTCACGGAACTGCTCCGAGTAGATCCGAAGCATCTCCCGTGTCTCCTCCATCGGTCGCTTCTTCAGGTTGTCGAGCGACGACCCCCACAGCGACAGTTCGCGAATGCCAAAATCGCGAGCCGCACGGATGAGTTCCTTCATCGTGTTCGCTCCCGCCTCATGCCCTTTCCACGTCTCAAGCCCCTGCGCCCGCGCCCAGCGACGGTTTCCGTCGGGGATGATGACCACGTGATTCGGTATGGCGGATACGCTCTCGTGCATAGTCGGTATCAAAAATTCCGTTCGGAGATGTAGTCGGCGACGGATATAAGGAATCCTTTCGCGTCACCGGAAATATCGGCCGTTGATATCGACCGTTTCGCCTCCTCAACCAATTGAACCATGGAATCCGTAGACAAATCAAGGGCCCCCGATTCTCGAAGGATCGAGCGGAAGCGATCCAGATCGCCTTGCTTCAGGTGACCCGACGAGAGGATATGCCGAAGCGCCGCCTTGTCGGAGCGACCCGCACGCTCGAGAGCGAACAGTACCGGCAATGTCCGCTTGCCCTCCTCGATATCCGACCCGACCGGCTTCCCAAGTTTCTCCTGAGTCCCGAACGCGCCAAGGATATCATCGCGAATCTGAAACGCGACACCCGTCGGCACGGCATACTTCCCGAGCGCCGCGACAATTCCGTCATCGGCGCCGGCAAGAAGCGCGCCGAGAGTCAACGGCCCCTCGACCGTGTACTTCGCGGTCTTATACTCGTACATGCGAAGAATGTCTTCACGTCCGATCCCCGCACGGAACTCGAACGAGATATCCATCGCCTGTCCGATCACCGTAAAAGAGACGATCCGCTGCAGCTCCGACAGCGACCGAAAAACGCGGTCGTGAGGGAATCCCGACCGGAAGATGAGGTCGTTGCCGAGCGCCGCGACCATGTCGCCCACGATGATGGCGATCGAATCCCCGAAATGGACGGCGTCACCTTCCCGTTGAAACACGGAGCGCCCGATCCGCGCATACCGCGCATGAAGCGACTCACGACCGTGCCGTAATCCGTCCCGGTCGATAACGTCGTCATGAATAAGCAGAAACGCGTGCACGAGTTCGATACTCATTGAGGCACGGAGGATCCGCTCTTCATCCGTTCCGCCCGCCGCGAAATAACCGGCACACATCAGGGCCGCCCGCAGGCGTTTTCCGCCGGCGAGAATCATATCGCGTACCTCCGTGAGCGCGCCCGAGACGAGTTCATCGTCTTTCGCCGCCTCTTTGATGGCCGCATCGAGGTGTTCCCGGAGCAGGGGATTGATCCACTCGCGGAATGATGCCAGCCCCGTCTTAGCATCGGTAAACAGCGCTTCCCGCAACCCGGTTTCCGTTCGTTCCATATCAGGCCGTTTCAGAATGACAGATAGTCGGCATACTTCCGGTACAGCGAAAGCGTCGCCCGGAGATCACCCGAATTGTACCGCGCGATGTCCTCATATTTCCCGTCACGGAATAGTGCGCCCACGTCGTCCCCGGACACGCCGCCTGCCTTCGGGCTCTCAATACCGAACGCCCGCGTCCACAGATGGAGACTCCCCTTCCGCCGGAGCGCGCCATAAAACGAGAGTTGCTCGAGGAGGTCGATGTGCTTCGCATTGCCCGGCTGATAGTTTACATACCGGTTTGCGACGAGGTTCTTTCCGGGGCGGATGCCGTGAATCGCGGAACGGATCATGAGAAACGGTGCGTCGAACGACCGACCATTGAACGAGACGAACGTGTCATATTTGTCCGCCACGTCCCAGAACTTCGCGAGCATGTCCTTCTCCGACATCGCCTCGAACTTGAACGCACCGTCTTCGGACGATTTCCCTTCGGTTCCCGGAGCCTGATAATAGACCGCGCCCTTATCGCGCTCCGCGTCGAGTATGCCGATCGCGACGATCTCACCCGTCAGCGGCGAGAACCCGAGTTCCTCCTTGAGGTCCTTGAGGGACGCCTGGTACTCCCCGTCGTCCGACGACTCGCGCCGGATCCACCGGGTGAGCACTCCTTGCGTTGTCTCGTCGAGCGCGTCGAAATCCTCCCCGACCGTCTCGATATCGAAAATGAGCGTAGCCATACGGCGGATATGCGCGATGATAACCATTCAAGGGTATCATTTTCCCGCGAGGAAAACAAACTGCCGATTCGGACAAATCGGATAAAACGAAAACGATCCCGGCGATATGCCAGAACCGTTTTCATACGTGACCCTAAGGGGACTCGAACCCCTGTTCCCACCGTGAGAGGGTGGTGTCCTAAACCGCTAGACGATAGGGCCAATGACGCTACGCTTCAATAACCAATCAACAGATAACAGTATCCAAACGGTCTTTTTTGTTTTCCCGCAGGGGCGGTAGGAATCGCCCAGCCCTTCGCGAAGGGCGGGGTTGGAGACCGTTGTACATGATTTCTCACGTCTCATGTCTGCACTCTCCACGCAGGGGCGGTAGGAATCGAACCTACGCAAACGGTTTTGGAGACCGTTGTACTACCATTATACGACGCCCCCGAATACATAAACCGCTTTCAGAAAACAAATAACGGGAACCGGGGAAGCTGACCCCTGTTGTCCGTTATCTGTTCGTTGCTCCCCGATCATCCTACTTGCTCTCGTTGTGCGGCGTGTGCTTCCGGCAGAAAGGGCAGAATTTGCTCAGGGCGAGCTTCTCCTTCACCTTCTTCTTGTTCCGCTTCGTGTAGGTCGTGATGCGCTTGCACTCGGAGCATTTCATCTTGGCCATGTTGTCCTTGATCTTTCCCATAGTGCCTTCAAAAATATGACTGCTTCAGTGTACGGAGAAATCGAGAATCCGTCAATCCGAACGGTCCGACGGACCGCTTCCCTCATCCTTGAGCCGTTGACCGGGCTTGAACCGGTGACCTTCTCCTTACCATGGAGATGCTCTACCAACTGAGCTACAACGGCGCGCTTCGCTGCGCATTTCAATCGCCAGGAACCAAATGTGAAATCCAAGAGTTCCACTCCGAATCCGGTTTGGAATCGTAATCGGATGTGTTTGGTTATTTGATTTTGGTTTTTGTTGTTTCCCGTTCCGGGAGCGGAACGGGCTTGTGGGCAGGGAGGGATTCGAACCCCCGAAGGCCGAAGCCGGCAGATTTACAGTCTGCTCCATTTGACCGCTCTGGCACCTACCCATATGTACAAGGTACCCGAAACCCCGCAACCGGACCGACGGTATCTTTTCCGGCAAACGTTTCCAAACGGACGCACATGACGCCGATTCCACCGTTCGTTTACCCTTATTGAGTGTCAAGCTGGCAGAGAGCTTCAAAAGGCCCGCTCAACACCCAAATGAGAATACCGAAATTGGCGATCTTCCCCTCCTGTCGGATCTGAGCCTGAGGTCGGACTCGAACCGACGACCGACGGTTTACAAAACCGTTGCTCTACCAGCTGAGCTACTCAGGCATGCGACGAAGGACCGATCGAGCTATGATGACCATCCCTCTCCGGGACAGTATACCCTATCGGTTCCGTTCCTCAAATACCTTCTCGAGCCGCCGGATCTTAATCTTCACCGCCCGATTGGTCGGATGAAGCTTCAGCGCCTGCCGATAGCATTCCTTCGCATCCTGCAGGTTGCTCGCCATGAAGTAACAGTCACCGAGTTCCTCGTACGCGACGGCGTCCCGCGGATTCTCGACGATCCTCGCGATAAGCGACTCCTCCCGCTGTCCCGCCTGCGGCGGTTGTACGGCGGTCCGTTCGGGTCGTGTCACCCGTTCACGAAGCATCGGGCCCGCGGAACTCGGCCGCGATCCAGCTACCGGTGACGGAAGTCCCGATACGGACTCCGCGGTCGGAACGGTCGTACTCGATCGGCGGCGAAGCATGAGTGCGTCCTCGAGGAATTCCTTCGGCGAACGCTCATCGGACGGACGGTTGACGGATTCGGGAGCGGCCGTTCCGGTATCCTTTGACATCACACCATCCGACTCTTCCACGAGATTTTTCCGGATACTATCGATCTCGGTCCGCTGACGGCGGAGTCGCTCGAGCGAATGCTGAAAAAAGTTGTGGATACGGAGCGTCGCCGTCTTGAACCGGGATGCAAGCACCTCGAGGACCTTGAGAAAGAACGCCTTTCGCGAAAGCGAACGGGAATGAGATTCCGTCAACGTCGATTCCCTCAAAGACGACAGGGCGTCGGCGATATCCGACTCGCTCATCCTCCGCGAGAGGAACCAGAGCAGCGCGCCCAGGGAAAAGATGATGATGAACGGAGGGATGATGAGATACCACATGGTCGTGAGTGTCGGAGCGGTTCCGAAAAGCTGTCTGGCGGGGTCGCGGTCAGATCTCGTATCGGACGAAACCGCCGATTTGGATATTCTCGCCCATCTTCTGCACGTTCTCGGCAATAAGATCCGTAATCGTCCTATCGGGATCCTTCACGAACGACTGGGAAAGAAGAGCGGCCTCCTCCCGGAGTTTCCGTTCCTTTCCTTCGAGGATCTTCCCGATCATCTCCTCGGGCTTACCGGCCTTCCGGAGCTCTTCGGCCCAGATTTCCCGTTCCGGTGAGACCGTCGATTCAGGTACGTCCTCAGGACGAAGGACCGACGGATTCATCGCGGCGACGTGCATCGCGATGTCACGGCCGAGCGATTGGAAATCCTCGTTTCGTGCCACGAAATCCGTCTCACAATAGAGTTTCACCATGGCGGAGACGCGACCGTTGGAATGCAGATACGTCGCGATCACGCCCTCCTTAGCCTCGCGATCGGTCTTCTTTACGGCCTTCGCCGCGCCGCGCTCCCGGAGAATCCTGATCGCTCCCTCCTCATCGCCACCGGCTTCCTCGAGCGCTTTCTTCACCTCGACGATACCGGCACCGGTCCGCTCGCGGAGCGCCTTGATCAGTTCCATGCTTATCATACTCGTATATGTGGATTGTATCTTTTTTCTGTCATCCGGCACAGAGGTCAGTTCTTTGCCGGGAGCCCCTTGGCCTCGGCGACCGCCTTACCGAGCGCCCCCAGGAGGAGTCGCAGCGAGGACAACGCATCGTCATTTCCCGGGACCGGATACTCGACTTCCGTCGCGTTCGCATTGGTATCGATAATCGCGACGACCGGGATACCGAGAGCATGCGCCTCATGGATCGCGAGTTTTCCCTCTTTCCCATCAGCGATGACGATCGCACCGGGCAATTCACGCATCTCCTTGATACCGCCCATGCGCTTCTCCAGACGCTCTACCTCCTCAAGCTTTCGCTGACGCTCGAACTTGGTGTACATCTGGAACTCTCCGCGCTCAAGTTTCTCCTCTGTTTCGCGAAAATACTTGGTCCGGGTCTTTATGACGTTATAGTTGGTCAGTGTCCCGCCAAGCCACCGTTCGACGACATACGGCTCGCCGAGCCGTTTCGAAAGCGAGAGAATGAAGGGATGCGTGTGTTTCTTCATGCCGACGAACAGGATCGGCTTGCCAGCCTTTGCCGTCTCGGCGAGAAACGTACCGGCGCGGTCGAGATACTGTTTCGTCTTGCCCAGGTCGATGATATTCACGTTCTGTCGCGTAAGGAACACGAACTCGCGCATCGATGGATGCAAACGCGACTTCAGGTGCCCGAAATGGACGCCTGCCGCGAGCAGAGCCTCGAGTCCCGTGTCGAGCGCCGAAAAATCGAACGACTCGAACGGGGACCCCGACAATCCGGTTCGTACGGCCGGCACTGTCGAATCTTTCTTATCGTCGGATCCGACCGACTTCACCGACTCAGTCTGGCTCTTCGCCATAGTATTATTTCCTTAGTGCTTAATTCCGGAACCGGAAACCCTCTATCGACCGCTCCGGAAGCCCTGCGGCCCGTTCGAAACGGGATCCGCGAAAGCGCATCACCTATCTTCCTCCGGCTGCACCCCGAGAGGAAGCGGGGCAGGAATAGCCGGGATTCACGGAAAATATGAATGATTTCCGTCCCACCGAGACCGGCGGAACGGCACTTGAAAGGATACCCGAAGCCTCGCGCCTTGTCAATTTCAGGTATGCATGATACGATGGCCCACATCCGAAAGGAACACCGAATCCCGTAATTTTTTGAGGGCGCACACGCGCGAGAGACGTATGAAGCAGGGCATCCATCCGACCTATCACGAAGACGCCGTTATCACGTGCGCCTGCGGTGAGCAATTCGAGACCGGGTCGACCAAACAGGCGATCGATATCGAAATCTGCGGGAAGTGCCACCCGTTCTACACCGGCAAGAAGAAGTATGTGGACACGACCGGACGCGTCGAGCGCTTCAAGCAGCTCACCGAGCGCGCCAAGGCCAAGAAGGCGGTCGCCGCACCGAAGAAGCCGCGCGCGAAGAAGGCCGTCGAGACGGAAAAGACCGGGAAACAGGAAGCGTAGCTGAGACAACCGAAGGCGCGTCCTCCACGGGATGCGTCTTTTCGTTTTCTTTTCTTTTCCCGTTCGTATATCATACGGATACGACACACCACGAATATGGAAGATCTCATTCGAAGCATCAGGGAGCAGGCGGCACAGATCGACGCCGAGCTCTCCGACCCCGAGACAGCGAAGAAGCCTTCGCGCCTCGCCGAACTCGGTCGGCGAAAATCCGAGCTGTCCGGCATACTGGACAAGGCCGGCGAGTTCGCTGCGGTCGAAAAGTCCATGCGTGACAATGCCGAGGTCATGAAGGAGACCGACGATGCGGAACTCAAGACACTCGCTATGGACGAGAATATCGCGCTTTCGGTCCGTCGCGACGAGATCGAGAAGGAACTGAAGCGGCTCCTGCTCCCCCGCGATCCGAACGACGACAAGGATATCATTATCGAGATCCGCGCCGGTGCCGGCGGCGACGAGTCGAGCTTGTTCGCCGCGGAACTGTTCCGCATGTATTCGCGGTATGCAGAGACGATCGGCTGGATGCTCGGAGTCGTACATGCGAACAGGACCGAGGTCGGCGGCTACAAGGAAATCGTATTCGAAGTGAACCGCGGCCGAAGCGAATTCCCCGTCTACCGCAAACTCAAGTACGAGTCCGGCGTACACCGCGTCCAGCGCATCCCGGAAACCGAGAAGGCGGGACGCGTCCACACGTCGACCGCGACGGTAGCCGTCCTCCCGGTCGCCGAGGAAGTCGACCTTGAGATCAATCCTTCCGACCTGCGCATCGACACGTTCTGCTCGTCGGGCCCGGGCGGGCAGTCGGTCAATACGACCTACAGCGCGGTGCGCATCACGCACCTCCCGACCAACACCGTCGTCTCCTGTCAGGATGAGAAGTCTCAGATAAAGAACAAGGAACGCGCGATGAAGGTCCTCCGTTCACGGATCCTACAACTCGAAGAGGAACGCCGTGCCAAGGAACAAGGGGACGCGCGCCGTTCGCAGATCGGCACCGGCGATCGCAGCGAGAAGATCCGTACCTACAATTTTCCCCAGGACCGCATCACGGACCACCGCATCAAACAATCGTGGAGCGGCATGCCCGCGATCCTCGGAGGTTCGATCGGCGACATCGTCTCGGCACTCGAGGAGGAGGACATGCGACAGAAACTTGAACGCGAGTCCGCCGACACGGCCGACGTATGACACTTCGCGACCTGCGGCAGGAATATCACGGCAGCGTCACACCGGGAGATTTCGATCTCCTCGCGGCGTTTTCATTTGGGACGACCAAGGAGGCGATCATGCGGGAACCGGATCGCGTCATCGATAATGAGTCGTCATCCGATCTCCGTCACTTGCTCGATCGTCGTGCCGCGCGGGAACCGGTCGCGTATATCGTCGGCGAACGTGAGTTCTACGGACTCCCGTTTTCGGTCACCCGCGACACGCTTGTCCCGCGACCCGAAACCGAACACCTCGTCGAGGAAGCGATCGGGCTCCTGTCCGAGACCGCACCGGATTCGGTCGTCATCGATCTCGGCTCGGGGAGCGGAGCGATCGCGGTGTCCGTCGCGCACGCGACATCGAAGAAGGAAACGGGCGACGGACGTGTCCGTTTTTTCGCGACCGACCTATCATCCGCCGCGCTCGAAATCGCGAAACGGAACACGGATCGTCACGGCGTCGACCGTCTCATCACGTTTTTCGAGGGGAATCTCCTCGACCCGATTCCGGAAGGCGCCTTCATCGACGCGCTTCGGGTCGTGATCCTCGCGAACCTCCCCTACCTCTCGCGCGATATCTACGAGAGCGCGGACGACGACGTGCGTCTGTACGAGCCGGAATCCGCCCTCGTCGCTGACGACGACGGTCTCGCGCTCTATATCGAACTGCTCGACGATCTCGTCCGGAAAAGGAATTCCGCCTGGTCGGACAAACAAGTCGACGGACTGTTCGAGATCGGCCCCGAACAATCGGAACGTATCGCGGGGGAATTCGCCTCGCGTTTTCCCGACGGGACTTCGGACATCGTTCCCGACCTCTCCGGCCGCCAACGGGTTTTCCGCTTCCGGATCGGGTGACGCCGACTCGTCGGATGCTTCCTTCTTGACGTGCGTGCGTTTTACGCGTACGTTCGTATCATCTCAAGCCCGTTTACAACCTTCAAACAGGAGATACCAATGACACCTCCGAATACGATACCCCGGTTTCTGTCGACCGTATACGATACGCCTGCCTCCACTTTCAGACTGACGTTCGACGAACGCTTCCTCAGGGAAGCGGAGACGACGCCGTACGGGAACATTTCCGCACGACAGAAACGGATGCCGAACTTCGCATGGAATCCGCGGACCGATGACGCCCTCGGTATCGACGGCTGCCTCGCTTTTGAATCGCCGCTCACCTACCGATACGCGCTCCCTTGCTTCTACAGGAATCCCCATCCATGTCCGAAGTGCGACGGAACCGGATACGATGACGGCTGCGCCTGTCTCTCGTGTCGAGGGACCGGCACGCAACGAGACGATGACCGTGAATCGCGGAAATCATTTGCTGATTTCGGCCTCACGCTCCACGTCATTTCCGACCTGCTCATGGGACTTACTCTTCCATTCAACCGACCGGATGGCATGCCGTTCGTTCCGGAACACGGGTCGGATATGCAGACGATGATGTTCTTCGTCGACAAAGATGCGCAAAGGGATTCCGTCATAAGTGGATGGTTACATGACGACGTCATCGCGGCAGCGCGCATATTCACGAACGAGGAGACCGCATGCGTACGTGAGGCGATGAGAAGCGTCGGTACTCGTCTGTATGCGGAACAACTTCGATCATCCGAACATGAATTCCACTTTTATCACGATGATCATTTCGAACTGCAGGTTCCAGGAAGCCTCTGCGCGCTCATACTCGATAAGGATGGTGGAGCATCATGGTCATGCGGGAGAAGACTGTATTGCAGCAATGTTGACGACCGATCATCGCAGGTGATGTTGCTCGCAGGACTCGCGATGATCGACGCGCTCGCGAGTGAACGACGTTCCGAATCAAGCGCCCGACAACAGTTCATTTTCAATCTGTAAAATTCGACAACAGCCTCATACGTACTTCGTGAGGCTGTTTTTTCCTTTCCACAAGCAGAAAACCCGCCGAAAGGCGGGTTTTCTGCTTGAAGAACCAAAAAAATCGTGGAAAGACTACTTCTTCTTGGCGACCTTCTTGGTGGCCTTCTTCTTCGCGACCTTCTTCACGGCCTTCTTCGCGACCTTCTTGACCGCCTTCTTGGCGACCTTCTTGACCGCCTTCTTGGCGACCTTCTTCTTCGCGACCTTCTTCACGGCCTTCTTCTTTGCTGCCATAGTGTTCACCTCCTTTCGAATTCCGCCGAAGCGGATTTTGTTTCGCACGATGGAGCGAATGAATCGTTGCACCGTTCCCTCCGTGCCTTTTTTATTTCGTGGAGATTTTTTTCTCTCACGTGTCTGAAGTATATATGTTTTTTGAAAAAATGACAACGAGAAAATTCCTG
>DATMYW010000016.1:0-6325 GCA_035560715.1 Candidatus Fimivivens sp.
GTACTCATTTCACGCTTATGCGATCTCCTCATCCTTTTTCTTGTCATTCCGACCGAGGCGGAGGAATCTGCCACAATCCGCGTGAGTCAATACCCCGGCAGATCCCTCGACTCGCCGACTCGCTCGGGATGACAGGAGAGAATGATTTTCACCAATAATCGACCACCGCCTCCGACCATAAAACAGAAACCGCCGAGAAACCCGGCGGTTTCTGTCGAGTGAGCAAAGAGAGATCCTACTCCCCCTTTGCCGCCTTTTCGCGAAGCGTCTCCCTACGGTCCTGATACAGATGGATGAATCCGGGCAGGACGGAAGCGACGACGATCACGAGGACGATCGGCAGGAGGTACTTGTCGATATCCGGAACCGAGCGCCCGAGGAAGTAACCGAGCGCGACGAGACCGATCGTCCACAAGGCCGCCCCGGCGAGGTTGAACGCGAGGAACACCGGATATCCCATCTCGGCAACACCGGCGAGGATCGGGGCGAAGGTGCGGACGATCGGCACGAACCGCGCGATCATGACGGTCTTGCCGCCGTACTTGTCGTAGAACTTCTTGGTCTTGGTGACATGGTCCTTGCGGAATAGAAGCGAATCCTCGCGTGAGAACAGTCTCGGCCCGACCCGACGACCGAACTCGTACCCGGCGAGATTGCCCGTGAACGCAGCGACGAACAGCACGAGCGCGAGCAGCGCCGGACTGAAGAACCCCTGCGACGCGAGGAAGCCCGCAACGAAAATGAGGCTGTCGCCCGGCAAGAAGAACCCGAGGAAGAGTCCCGTCTCCGCGAAGACGATCGCGAACAGTCCCACGTACCCGACGGTCTTGATGACCTCGATAAGGTCGAATCCGAAATAGCTCATAGGAAAACGAGATTAATCAACAAACCTCCGCTCCCCTTTCTAAGGGGAGCTCCGGAGTCATCGACAGTGAGGGGTTCCTTTGCGAACATCCGCCTCTTGGGTCCAGTATAGCGCGGAAATGGCCATCCGTCACGTCTGGAAATCAGATCACGAACTTACTTGAAGAAAAAATAATACCCGGTATGATTTCCCGGGCTTTCTTTCTTTTTCTGACACTTTAACAGCAACGATCCCTCGCAAAGGAATAATACTCGCCGAACACGAACGCGGTATCCCTGACCGAAGAGTCGTCAACGGTCAGAAGCTGTCCTATGACACGGTCAAGGAGACCATCCGCGAGTCGGGTATACGAATCCCATCCGTCGCCCTCTTTCTCGTCAAAGGTGATTTTGGAACCCCATTTCGGATCGTCCGAAAATACCTTCGCGTATCCCAGCGCGCTCGGACAATAGCACTCATGGTTCGCAGGCGCGCCTCGCTTCCGAGTCAGTTTCGCTTCCTCCATCATACCGAGACCAAGCAGTTTCTGATGAATGTACGCCTCGAACTGTTCTTTTGTCGCCGGTCCTTTTTCAAGCAGAGTTTTGAGGGCAAGTCGACGGGGACTGTAGGCTTTCGGAAAATCAACGTTCCCCTCGGTTGTCAGATCGAACAGGCCGATCGTCTCCTCTAACAGGGTTTTCATAGCCGGAGGCAGGCAAATCGCGGTCAGACGGTTTTTCTCCGCCTGGATGTCCACAGTATTCATTGTTGAATCGTTTAGGTTTGAAAAGAAAATACGATCCACGGGATGATACTGTGCTTTCGGTTTCCTGTAAAGCCGTAAGGAAGTTTCGGCCACGTTTCGCGTCAGACCAAGATTCATGCCTCCCTGCCCGAAGTTCCCCTATCGTTGCAGGCGGGCGCAGGAAAGGCTGAGTGCGAAGATCCTGTAAAGAAGAAGGTACGAAAACCCCGCCTGTACGTGGGCGGGGTTTCGGGACATGCGTTCCAACGTTGAGACTACTTGAGGGTCACGGTCGCACCGGCGGCCTCGAGCTTCTTCTTCATCTCCTCGGCCTCGGCCTTCGCGACCTTCTCCTTCACCACCTTCGGGGCCGCATCGACGAGATCCTTCGCCTCCTTGAGGCCGAGACCCGTCACCTCGCGCACCGCCTTGATGACGTTGATCTTCTGATCACCGACCGCGACGAGTTCGACGTCGAAATCGGTCTTCTCCTCGGCCGCCTCGGCTGCTCCACCCTGGGCCGGCATCGCACCCATCATGACCGGGGCCGCCGCCGACACGCCGAACTTCTCCTCGAGCACCGAGACGAGCTCGGACAGGTCGAGCACACTCATCTTCTCGATCTCCGCGACGAGCTTCTCGAACTTCTCCGGCACCACCACATCCTTCTTTTCCTCGGACATATGCTTGCGCTTACGATTGATTACTTATTCCATTGGTTCCGTCACCACATCGGCACATGACTGGAACGATTTCCAACCATCTGACAATGCGGCGATGGAACCATTTGAAACCTGATTACTTCTTGCTCTCCGCGACCGCGTTCAGCACCCGGACGAACCCGCCGTACGTCCCTGAGAGGGTCCGGACGAACGAGGCGATCGGCGCCTGCAGGGTCCCCGCAAGCTTGGCCCGCATCTCGTCCTTCGACGGGAGCTTCGCGAGCGCATTCACCTCCGACGCCGAGAGGCTCTTCCCTTCGAGTGCGCCTCCCACGATCGAAAGTTTGGTATCCTTGTTCGCCTTCACAAAGTCGGCGATCGCCTTCGCCGCCGAGACCTCGTCCGGCGCGAATGCCACACCGACCTGACCCTGAAGCTTCCGTGCGTCGACATCGATGCCCGCCTCGCGGAGCGCGAGGTTGAGGATCGTCTTCTTCAGCACCTTGAAGCGCGTACCACCCTTACGGAGCTCACCGCGAAGCGCAGAGAGCTGTTTCACGGAAACACCCTTGTAGTCCGAGAAGACCAAGGACTTCGCCGCCTTGGCCTCGGCGACGACCTCCTTAAGGAGTATATCCTTTTCGGCTCGTTTCATCATAGACGTATGCGTGACGGTTCAATAAAAAATCTGCGGAGTGAGCCGCAGACCGGGAAACCGCCAAAAGCGGCCGGCTCCTCGTGAGGGCTTCCCGAGCGGCTCAGCCGTTCGCGCCTCATGTCTGCGGAATCCGTTTCGTATCGTTGTTCCAGGGTACCCTGTCCCGGGACGCGTGTCAACTACTCGGCCGCGGCCTCGGGAGCCTTCTCCTCTACCGTTTCCGTCGCTTCGACCTCGGGCTTCGCCTCGGCGACCGGCGCTTCTACAGGCTCTTCTTTCTTCACCGGGCGGGCCATCTTGATCGCGGCCTTCTTCCCCTCGACGACGCCCTCCTTCACAAGCAGGTTGTGGACCGAATCGGACGCCTGAGCACCCATCCCGAGCCAGTGGAGGATGCGGTCCTTCTTGAGGACGGCCGCCTTGGAATGCGGGTCGTAGCTTCCGAGCACCTCCACGTGGCGGTGGTTCGGGGCCTTGGTCTTCTCCTGAAGCGCGATTCGGAACGACGCTCGGTTCTTCTTGCCGGTGCGATTGAAGCGGATAGTAAGCATAGCCTGAACGAAAAGGAGTGAAAACAAAAAAGACGGTCACGACTGTCGAAAATCATCATACCGCGACTCGGAAACCCTGTCAAGAAGCGGATTTCTTCCCGGCACCGCGGAAC
The DNA here is from genome assembly GCA_035560715.1 of Candidatus Fimivivens sp. Lineage (GTDB taxonomy): Bacteria > Patescibacteriota > Minisyncoccia > Moranbacterales > UBA1568 > JAAXTX01. The sequence goes on from DATMYW010000016.1 coordinate 3,577, forward strand.
TTCTCGACGTCCTCGAGGTGGAGCGACAATACCTGCGATGCGCCATCCTCACCCATGGTCACACCATAAAGAAGGCTCGCCTGCCGCATGGTCTCGCGGTTATGCGAGATGACGATGAACTGCGTCCTCTCGGAAAGTTCCGAGAGCACCTTGCCGAACCGCTTCGAATTCGCCTCGTCGAGCGCCGCCTCGACCTCGTCGAGTACGGCAAACGGCGGCGGATTGTGCGAGATGATCGCGAACAGGAGCGCCAGGGACGTGAGCGACCGTTCACCGCCGGAAAGGACGGAAAGACTCGTGATCTTCTTGCCCGGCGGACACGCGGTGATCTCGATTCCCGCCTCGACGTCCGGTTCGTCCGCGACCGTGTCGCCGTCCTCCGTCTCGACGACGGCTTTCTGTTTCGGCTTGGTGCGGATCAGTTCCGCCTTGCCGCCGTTGAAGATGAGGGAGAAATAATGCCCGAACTTCTTCGCGATCTCGTCGAACGCGGACGAGAATTCCTTTTCGATCCGCTCATCCATTTCCTTGACCACCGTCTCAAGTGATGCCATCGCGCTCTTGAGATCGGACGACTCGGTCGTCAGGAACGTGAACCGCTTCTCGGTTTCCTGATATTCCTCCGCTACCAGAGGGTCGATTGCGCCGATGCGTTCCGATTCGCCCTTGAGCCGGATGATGTCGCGGTTGAGCGCATCGCGGTCGCGCGGATTGCCGTCCCAGGAAAGTTCGCGGACGTCGGTCGAGAGTTCCTCGCGGACCTCGTTGATGAGATCCTCCTCGCGGACCTCCACTCGGGCCAAGCGGACCTTCACGTCGTTTAAGCGGTCCTTGGCAACGGAGAGTTCGCGATCCTTGTCACGTACCTGCCGTTCGATGAGGAAGTACCGTTCGCGGGCTTCCTTCCCCTTCTCGCGCTCGGCACGGAGCGATTCTTCCTTCGCGGCGATTCCGGTCCGGATCGTCTCCATCCGCGTACGGAGCGTTTCCTGTTCGGCACGGAGCGTCGCGAGACGCGCGTCACTCTCTCGCTTCTCGTTCTCGGGAAGCGAGATGATCACCTTCTCGGTCACGGTTCCCGCCTCAACCTTGGCGTCAAGGTCGACGAGCTCCTGCCCGATGGCGCGCGCGAATTCGCGGATATCCTGGATATCCTCGATTTTCTCCACCAGACCGAGACGGTCGAAGAGCGTTCCCTGGTTCTTCCGGATCAGGTCGAGCGACGTGCGGATATAGCCCAGATCGACGGGAATGGTCCGCACTTCCTCGCGGTCCTTCTGCCGTTCCCGTTCCGCCTCGATACGGCCGGACGCGATAGCCAGGTCCCGTTCGATGCCGTTTTGTTCCTCGCGCGACGTCGCAAGCTCCTTCGCGATGGAGTCCGAGCGCCCGTCATCCTCGAGCGTACCCGCAAGCTTCGCCACCTCCTCACGCATCGAGTCCGTCTCGCGCTCGAGCATTCCGACGGCCCGTGCCAAGTCCTCACGTTCTTCGGACAGGCCGCCGCGCTCGCGCTGAAACGAATGCCAGAGGAACCCGTACAGTTCGATCTGCTTCGAAAGGAGTCTCTCGGAAACATCCTTTCCCTGAGCGAACCGTTCGGCCTGACGGCGGAGCGTTTTGAGATGCGGCTCGATCTCCACGAGGAGCGAGTCCACGCGGACGAGGTTGTCCCTGGTAAGGGCGAGCTTGCGGAGTGCGCGCTCCTTCTGTATCTGATACTGCTTCACGCCGGCCGCGTCCTCGAAGATCGAGCGCCGTTCCGAAGGCGTCGCCGAAAGGGTCGCGTCGCTCATGCCCTGCGTGATCACACAGTAGCTGTCCTTGCCGATGCCCGACTTGGCCAAGAGGTCGACGATGTCGAGCAGACGGACCTTGGCGCCATTGATGAGGAACTCGCTCTCGCCGCTCCGGTGCAGTTTGCGCTGGATGGCCACTTCCTCGAATTCGATCGGGATGCGATGGTCGCGGTTCTCGAAGTGGAGCGTCACCGACGCGCTCCCCAGCTTTCCGCGCTTCGCGGTACCTCCGAAAATCACGTCCTCGGACTTCTTGCCGCGGAGGTTCTTGGACGACTGCTCGCCGATGGCCCACCGGATCGCGTCCGCCACGTTGGATTTGCCGGACCCGTTGGGCCCCACGATCGCCGTGATGCCCAGTCGGCGCTCGGCCCCGTCCGATTCCGGCGCAAAGTCAAAGACCGTCCGATCGGCGAACGACTTGAAACCTGAAATTTCGACTTTTCTGAGAAACATGGAGCACGAACTTACAACTCACGACTGACAACGGGATACACAAAACTTCCTTCCCAAAAATGAGTTTCTCTTACCAAAAACGTTCTCTCCGAAGTATATCAGATATACGAAAATGCCTCCACCAGAATCAACCGTGATTCCGTATACGTCGTAGGATATAAAAAAGAAGGCCTATCCTCACGCGAGGATGGCCTTCTGCCGTTCTAATTCGCTCAGCCAAGAATCATTCGGATTTCTCGTGGCCGAGCTGGAATCAGGCGGTGGTGGTGGCGGTAAGCATGCCGATCTGGGCGATGCAGGCCTTGAACTCGGTTTTTTTTCTGTTGCCGAAGCTGGTGTAACCAGCAACGGGCGGACCGTGAGCAGAGCGTTTTTTCTTCATCGTCTTTCTTTTTTTGATTCCCCGCTGGTAAATCCATACCGGGGCTTACTACTTTCTTGCTTTCTTAACGAACGAACTAGTGCTAACGAATCCCTTTGTACTCCAATATCAC
>DATMYW010000017.1:0-14780 GCA_035560715.1 Candidatus Fimivivens sp.
TGAATACTAATCCTACTAATACAGAAATTAGTATAACTAAAGCCTCCCATCCTTTTTATCTAAATATGCGGGAAGGTTACAATTCGAATTGGAAACTGGAGTTAAATAATAATACCAATCATGGCGTTTTCCGTAGTTGGATACCATTTGTAAGCCCAGATGAAATTAGTGCTAAATATCATTATAGATATGACGGGTACTTAAATGGTTGGTATGTTGATCCAGTGGATATTTGTGGAACAAATGGAAATCTTAAGGAAGGTTGTAAGATTAATGAGGACGGAACCTATAATATCGAGATGACGGTCGAATTCTTCCCGCAACGGTGGTTCTACCTCGGCCTCCTTATCTCGGGCACGACCTTGGCCGGCTGTCTCGGCTACCTCGGATACGACTTCGTGAAACGGAGGAAGAGACGGGTAGAAAGAAGAAAGTTATAAAGTTGAAAGGAGAATTCTAGCAAGTTCATAAAGTCGGAAGTTGAACGTTCGGAAAAAAAGTCGAACGGAAGCCGGTTGAGCGGAACGCGGAAAGGCGGTACAGTAGCAATGCAAGTGATGCTCCAGGAAGCAGTAAACGACATACCGTTATGGCGAAAAGACCGGTAGATCTCGCACAAAAGAATCAGGTTGTCGTCGCGAAGGAAGACGGACACGACGAAGAACGTCCGGATGTCGCGCTTGTCGTCACGGGCGTGAACCGACGACCGTCTCTTCTGGAAAAAGTCCGCTTCGTCAATGAGGACGGCAAGGCGATTCAGACGCCTCCCGTTCCGAACCCGTTTTTCGTGGCATGGATTATCATCCTGCTGATCCTGGTCACGTTCGACGTGCTCCGACACGCCACTCTCGTCGAATATCTCGGCAACCGTTCCTATTATCTGTATTGCAGCATCCTCACGGGCGTGACGGCGGTCACGATTCTTGGCCGGTTCAAAAAGTTCGTCGAATGGGCCGCCATCTCCTCGGTGTTCCTGATCGTCATCCTGTCGTATTTTCAGCTTCGGGAAGATGTCCTGGAGGTCACGATCCGTCCCGTCCCGGAAGACTTCTCCAAAGAATCCCGTATCACGAAGGAATCGATGGAAAACGATATCGTCGGAAAGATCAACGAGATACGCGGGTTTGCCGCTACCGATAAGACCGTTTCGGACCAGTGGACGCAGACGGCCGACGAGCAGGGAGCCTCGGTCGGGGCCATGGTGGCGTCCCATGCCGTCGTCGGTTCTGGGGCCGGCAAGCGGACGAAGTCCGTATCGAAGGGTCAGACATACGATCCGGACTCGGCAACCCCGGTCCGTGTCGTAGAACAGAGGGATCAGAACTATGATTTCGTGACGACGCTCAATTCCGAAGATACGTCCAAGAAAGCCATCGACCTTCAGATATCGAATGTCGGCATCTCGCTTCAGACACTCCTGAAATCGTTGAAGCGCCAGGACTGGGTGCGCGATATTTTCGGATACAAACTGACGACCGCGACCGGCGATGTCGTCTGGTCGGCCGAGGACAAGCGGTGGATACTGGTATTGCGCTATTCCGATATGACCGACCGGTCGTATCCCGTCCAGAAGATACCGTGGAGCGACACCGCGACATCGACCTTCGGCGAACGTATCTGGGAAGCGTTCGATCCCGTGACGACGCTTTCCTATTACAATAATCTCGGCCGAAATGCGGATGTCGACCGTCTGTGCGACGCGCTCATCGCCCGTTCCGAATACCTCGACAAGGCCTACCATTTCAAGGGAGAAGTCGCATATCGCGGTCAGCGGTACGCCGATGCGCTGTCGTACAGTGAACGCGTGATGGCATCGGTAACGGATCCAGAACCGATAAACGATCTCTATCTCATCGCGAAGGCGCGCGACCTTCGGGCATTGAACCGGGATGACGAGTCGATGACCGTACTCGACGAGGTGCTCGGCGGCGAACCGAACAATGCGCGCGCGTTGTACGACAAGGCGAGTCTTCTCCTGAAGATGGGCTTGTTCCAGGAGTCTCTCGATACGTTGTCACGCCTGAAAGCGGCAAACAAGGAAGCTCGTCGGGCGAACGATTTTTCCTACTACGGACTGATGGGGTACGCGTCGTATGCGCTCGGAAACGCCGACGAGGCCCTCCGGGCGTATGATGAGGTTATTCGCCTGAATCCGAAGAACGATTGGCCCTACCATTTGAAGGGGTTTATCCTGGAACGGATGACCGACAAACCGGACAGGCGGTTGGAGGCGCTGCGACTTTATGACACGGCGCTCTCGATCGATCCGAAATACCTGACCTATTACGAGGACAAACGGCGTCTCCTGACCAGTCTCGGCCGCATGGACGAGGTCGAGACGCTTCTGAAAAAGGCGCTCGATACGTATGCGGACACCTCCGATGCCTACAGCCAATTGCAACGCGGTCGGATATACGGGATATTCGGCAAGACCGACCTGGCGATCGCGGCGTACGAGGAATCCGTTCGCCTGTCTCCGAAATACGCGGCGCCGATGTATTACGAGGGGCTGCTTCGGAAAGAAGACCTGAATCAGCCGGAGAAATCGAAACCGCTTTTCGAAAAGGCGATAGCAGGGGAACCCGACAATCTTTCCTATCGGATGCAACTGGGGTATGCTCTGAATCTGATGAAGCGGTATGACGATGCGATGCGGGTGTTCGATGACATCCTCTCAAGGGATCCTCTATATGCCGAAGCGTATCATGGGAAAGCGAACGCGCTGTCAGGCAAGAACGACGATGAAGGCGCCCTGGCGGCGCGTGAGGAGGCGCTCTCGATTTCCAAGGGGGACGCGTTTTACCACTATTGGCAAGGGGACCTCTTGGAAAAGATGGAGGATGACGAACGTGCGTTCGAAGAATATGAGAAGGCAGGCGAATTGGGCCGATGGAATAAGAGCGGACCCTATTACAATTTTTATGCGGCGAGTTTCGGAGAAGACATGGGTCAATGCTTCTGCTCCGATAAAAAGGATCGGGTGATGAGCTATTGCGAACAAGCGCTGGACAGCTACGAAAGGGCCATTGAATTGGACCCGAAGTATTCAAGCGCACTTGCGCGGAAAGCGAGCCTGTTGAACGACCTGGGTAGAGACAACGACAAGGCGCTATTGTATGCGCAACGGGCGATCGACGCTTCTCCCGAGTACGCGTTCGCGTACGCTGCCAAGGGGTATGCGTTGTTCGACCTCGAGGATCGCAAACCTGAAGCTCTCGAGGCGTTCAGGGATTCCATACGATTGGATTCGAAGCAGTTCTCGCCGTATTATTGGATAGCCCGGATAAAAGCGTTGCAGGGAGATGCGGAAGGATCGGTCGCCCTGCTACGGAAGTCGTTCGCGTTGAATTCGGATACGAAGGAACTGGCGCGGGATGAAAGCGACTTCGATTCCATCCGGGAGGATCCCGCATTCATCCGTTTTGTCCGATAAATCGCACCGTGAAGCGCATGCGGTGCCAAGAATATGCCCAGACTGAGCGAGTACCTCTTTACCCCGAAAGACGTGTGGACCGGATTCCGCATGCTGGTTTCGGTCGTGAAGAAATCGACTGCGCGGGATGTGGTCGGAGTGATCGTGACGATCGTGTTGATGGTTGTCTTGTTTCGCAATCTCGCGTACTTCTCCGAAGGGGTCTTCTTCTGGCCGTTCTTCTTCGTCATGCTGTACTGGGACCTGGATTCGCGGATCTCGATCGGGGCGGCGCTCGCGGGGTTGGTGGCGATCATGATCGTGAGCATTTTCGCCAACGCGGACGTGGCGTTCGTGAAGTCGTGGCCCGAGGCGATCGCGGTGTGGGTGTATTTCTTCCTTGTTATCGGCGTGGTCAAGCAGATTTGGGACATGCGCAAGCCGGAGAATCGGGCTGAGGTGCCCGAACATGTAATCGACACCGAGCTTGCGGAAACGGCGGAATCGAATGCGGAGGAATCCGAAGCGTTCGCGAAGTTCGTGTCCGCGGTTCGATCGAAACGGTCCGATCAGGCATTCGATCCGCGAGCATCGATACGAAACTTGTCGTTCGGTGAGCGGACCGATACACATGCCGGACCTACTGCAGAGGTGATAGCCGAAAGTCGCCGCGACCCCGTGCGGCGAAGGATTGTCTAATGCGGTAGCACCTGACACATTCTCCCTCTGACAAAGGGAGTACCCGGTACTCCGGGGGAGGGATTTCTTTCTCCCTTGGGAAAAGGGAGTACTCGGTACTCCGGGGGAGGGATTTCTTTCTCCCGATGAATGCGAATCCCCCTTGTTCCCCCTTTGTCAAAGGGGGAAACCCGACCGATCCCTTTCCTGCCTTCGTCGAAGGGGGAAACCCGTGAATTAACGTCTGTTGACCGGATTTCTTTCTCCCTTAGACAAAGGGAGATGTCCTGCAGGACAGAGGGATTTCGTCTCCCTTAGAAAAAGGGAGTACCCGGTACTCCGGGGGAGGGATTTCGCCTTATTCGGACACAACGGCATGGGTGGCGTATAATGATTCCAGTGCGACTTTCCCGATTTTTGACCGATATGAAAGACTTCCTGAAAAATTGGTATCCGGCGGGGATATTTCTCCTGGTCGCGGTGGCGGTCATGGCGCCCGCATGCGGGTCCGGGTTCGTGTTCCTGACCGATATGGTCTGGGGACCGAACAATGGGTTCGCCGACCTGTTTCGGAATGAGATCGGATCCGGCACGGCGCTCAACGCGCTCCGCATCCTGCTCTCCTTCGCTATTCCGGCTGATATTTTGCAGAAAATCGTGCTGACCGTGGTGCTCTTCCTGCCGGGTATCGGCATGTATCGGCTCGCCTCACGGTACATGAACCGAGCGCTCGCGGTCGGGGCGGGACTCCTCTTCATGCTGAACCCGTTCGTGTACGAGCGGCTTCTGATCGGGCAGTGGGTCGTGCTCCTGGGCTACGGGTTCCTGCCGTTTGCGGTGCTGCTGTTCGACCGGTTTCTGGAGCGCCGGGACTGGAAGCGGTTCTTGTGGTTCTCGTTCGCCTTCTCGGTCTACCCGCTCCTCGGTATCCACTATGCGTATATCGCGGCGGGCTTCCTGCTCACCTTCGGTCTGGTTCATCTCGCGCGCACGGGGGAGTGGAAGTCCCTGTGGACGCCGATCTCGTTCGCACGGATCCTCTCGTTCGTTGTGCTGTTCCTCCTCGTGAATGGGTTCTGGCTGTTCCCGTTTTTAGGTTCATCCGGAGAACTTTCGAAGTTCGGCCTCGCTGACTTCGATGCCTTTTCCGCCCTGCCTGATCCGCATTTCGGCATCTGGTTCAATATCCTCTCGCTCTATGGCATCTGGAGCAACAACTTTCTCTCGCCCAAGGACTTCCATCCGTACTGGTTCCTGGTCACGCCGGTCGTCCTTGTGTTCTCCGCGGTCGGCGCATACCGTCTGATGCGCCAGGGAACGGTGCTCGCGTGGACGATCGCGCTCTCGTTCGTCCCCGTCGTCCTGATCGCCGTGGGGTATGCCGACGATCTCACAAAGCCGCTGATCGAATTCCTCTATCGGTTCGTACCGTTTTTCAGCGGTCTGCGCGATACGGAAAAGGCAGTTGGCGTGCTCGCCTTCTCGTACGCGCTCCTGGTGCCGGTCGGCGTCGCGTTCCTATTCGAGAGTATCGGGAAACGGTTCCTCGGCGGCGCACGGTCCCATCGCGTCGCGGTCGCCGTCGTCGCGGTCCTGCCGTTCCTGTGGGCGGGGACGGCTCTCTGGGGCGCACACGGACAGATCGCAGCACATCCGTATCCGCATGGCTGGTACGGCGCGGAGCACACGCTTCGGGCCGATCCCGACACGAAGTCGGTCCTCATCCTGCCATGGCACCAATACATCCGGCTCGACTTCGCGGACGGCGTGATGGTGGCCAATCCCGGGGGAACGTTCTTCTCCGAGCCGGCGGTCGTCGGAAAGGATACGGGCAACCGGCTCCTGTTCCTGTCGGAAACGGATCCGTTCGACGAACACGTGGCGCGGCTGACGGAAGCGCCGATGCAAGACGAGGGGAGCTTCTGGAAGAGTCGGGGTATCTCGCATATCGTGATCGCCAAGACGGATGATTGGGAAAAATTCTCGGGCCTCTATTCATCCGACTCGTTTGACCTCATCTACGACTCTGATTCGATATCGGTGTTCAAGATCAAGTAGAATGTTGTAAAGTAATCAAGTTCATCTCCCTTGGACAAAGGGAGATGTCCAGCAGGACAGAGGGATTTCTTTCTCCCTTGGACAAAGGGAGTACTCGGTACTCCGGGGGAGGGATTTCGTCTCCCGATGAATGCAAATCCCCCTTGTTCCCCCTTCGTCGAAGGGGGAAACCCGTGAATTTACGTCTGTTGACCGGATTTCTTTCTCCCTTGGACAAAGGGAGATGTCCAGCAGGACAGAGGGATTTCTTTCTCCCTTGGACAAAGGGAGTACCCGGTACTCCGGGGGAGGGATTTCATACACGAGTATGCTGCGTCGATACGAACCATACCTGAAAAAGAATGCCAGGATGCTCCGCAAGAACATGACGGAAACGGAAGTCATCCTTTGGAGCGTGATACGGCGCAGGCAGGTGAACGGTCTGCGATTCTACCGACAGAAACCCATCGGCAAATATATCGTAGATTTTTATTGTCCGGAAAAGAAACTGGTGATAGAAGTGGACGGAGGGCAACATTACGAGAGCGGCAACACGGTCGATGAAGATCATATCCGAGACGAGTTCTTATCGATTCTTGGCTTGAAGGTATTGCGATTCACGAACACCGATATCCGGAAAAACCTTATCAGCGTTATCGATGCGATACGAGAAGCATCCGCAGACCATGTCTCATAGCGCGCATGTCAGGGATTCAGTCTTTTGGAGCGAATCATAGTCGCCAAATCCCCCTGTCATGTCCGAAGACGGCCCTGACATCCCCCTTCGTCGAAGGGGGAAACCCGACAGCCGACACCCCTCACTCTTTCTCCCTTGGACAAAGGGAGATGTCCAGCAGGACAGAGGGATTTCTTTCTCCCTTTGACAAAGGGAGTACCCGGTACTCCGGGGGAGGGATTTCGTCTCCCGATGAATGCAAATCCCCCTGTCATATCCGGAGACGACCATGACGTCCCTCTTTTCAAAAGGGGGAAACCCGAAGAACAAAAAAGCCCCGTGAGGGGCTTTTTATATATCCGAGCGAACTAGTTGCGGCCGCCGCGACCCTCATCGAAGCCCTTGCCATATCCTTCGCCGTACCCGCGCGTATACTCGTCGGAATGACCGTTGCAATAATCCCTGTTGTCGCGGTTGTCATTATGCCCGTCATGCCCGTCATTGAAGCCGTCATCGCGCCCATCCTTGTAACCGTGGTCGCGATCGCCTCCGCCATGATGGCCTCCGTGGTCATGTCCGTAGCGCGGATCGTCCTTGAGGACCTTTACCGAAACAGCAAACAGGATATTTCCTTTTTTCTTCGTTACGACGAGGATATTGTCTCCTTCCTCGATGGTCCCCGAGAAATCGGTGTCACGGGTGGTCCGGATTTCGACCGTCTTGCCGTCGTAGGTCTTGATCGTCAGCTTGTTGCGGGTGAACGACTGCACGATCCCGGCGTAGGAGTTCGACTTGATCTTGTCGACGATCCCGGCGCGGGCCTCTGCCGATGTGGTGGTATATCCGACCGCCAAGAGCAACGCTCCGAGTAGGACTGACGTCCCGATGAGCTTTTTCGTAAACATAGGTTTCGGTTCAAGGGTCGAATGAATTCCCAGTCCTTTACTGTAGCATGGGCCGGTAAAGAATGCAAGCACATTTCGGTAAAATATCGTGGCCTAAATAAGCCACGAAAATCGGTATTTTTGAAGTTCGTGGGGAAATCGTGATTATCGGTACCCATGGCGGGACCATTGACAGGACTCGCGGAAGGTGGCTAGAATGAGGTGATTTCATTACCAATCTCATTCACGCAAACGCAAGGCAGGTATTCATGGACATGACGGCACTTTCCGAAAAGGACTATACGGCGACGCGGATCGAACAGGTCTGGATGACCGGTATCGCTGCATATTGCCTGTATCACGCCATCGGTATCATCACCGTGGCTGGACATCATCGTGATCTGATCGGGAACGCCACGGAGATCGGTCGTGTGATAAACACGTTCTATCCTGTTGCGGTCGTTCTCGCGCTCCTGTTCTCGTGCGCGGCGTACGTCGTGACGCTGGTCGCTTCCCGACGGAACCGGCCGGTGAATATCTACGCGTTCTTCGCTTCCTGGATGTTGCCGCTCGGGGGACTCATCCTGCTGCACGGGGTCTCCGACCTCGATTCCAGCCTGACGTATCCCGTCGGTACGCGCGACTTCTGGTTCGACTGGGAGATCCCGTCGGCGGCCCTGATAAAGGTCACGGTCGCGGCGTTGTGTCTCTGTCTTGGCGGCGTGGCGGGACTCATCTCGGTCTGGCGCGCGCACGAGCTCGCTCGGTCGGCATGACGAAGCGAACCGAACATCCTCTCCGCGGGTGTTAAAAAAAACTTGCCAATTCCGATCGCATGAGGCACGATGGTGCCATCGGAACCTTCAACTTTTTTAACAAAAGGAGGCTGTCATGGAAAACATGAAGAGTATCGATCGAGGCATCGATGCGACAGGTGCGTTCCTGAAAAGGCTCGCGGAGTCGGACAATTCCGTCGTGCTGCTCCTGTTCCTCTCGTCCGTCATGGTCGGGCTGTATTTCCTCGGGGGAGTCGTTTTGGGACTGGTATATCTTCCGCTCTCTCAGCTCGTCGCCTGGGCGTGGCATTCGTCCCAGCAGCTCTGTGTCACCGCCGTATTCGTCGTCTCGATGCTTGCCGGTTGGTGGTGGAAATGGTTCGTCCTGAAAGGGAATCGGACATGCCGGTAATCGGATACGGGCATGGAGTCTCTCATTGACTCCATGCCCGTTTTTTGTTGAAATGAGGTGGATCACTTGACAATCTCACGTTTTCGTTTACAATCGGAGTCATTCTTCCTTAACTTTCTGCAACGTAAACGGAGCTTCTCATGACAACGTCATCATCTTCGACTCATTCACTTCGAAACTTTTCTTTTGCAAGACATCCGATTCTGAAGGTATTAACGCGCGGCATTTCGGATTCCGCAACGCTCATTATGCCCGAATTCCTTTCGGCACTGTTGCTGATGTTTTCGTACAAAGGATTATGCGAAAAAGCAGTCGCCTTTTCCGAGAGGCCCGATGGACAGTCACTTTCTTGGATCATATATTTTTCCCTGACGATATTTATCACCGGAGGGTGTTGGCTGATGATCGGTCTTGAGCTCTGGCTCCGGAAACATCCCACGGCGTTCCCGTTCGAGGTGAAGGTGCCCGACGTCTTCGCTCTCGGGAAGGCGATCGCCGTTGTCGTCCCGTTGTGCGTCTCTGTCATATTCATTGTCTTCATGGTATTAAACCCTGAACCGCAGATGGAGTCGCTAACGGTGTTGAATTGGATTCTCGTTCTCGGTTTTTACTTCACACTCATTGGGGGTGGGGCGATCGCCCTGGGTCTTATGACCTATGGATGGAACGGCGAGCCGGGCGAGAAGAAAAACGTCTAACGGGTATCCGTCGAACAAGAAAGGTCTCAGGAGCTCCTGGGACCTTTTTTCGGACACCGGCAGGAGGTCAGACGGCTGAGTATGGAGCTTGGTGCCACGATGAATACAGACTCGACGCCATATCCGAAAGTCCTCCCTCGGAGTGAAGTTTGCCAGGCTTGATTTATCGTGTTTCCCGTGTTACAAAGGATGGGATGGTTTTATGCTTGTTCCTAAGACGACGTTTTAGGAACAGCAGGTCGGGCCTGTAGTAAAGTGGCATTACGCGGCATTCGCATTGCTGAGTCGGGAGTTCGATTCTCCCCAGGTCCACACTGACGGTTTTGGGATTCGCCCGCTCGGGGTTCCCGTGATTCGGAACGTATGATGAGGACACACACCTGCGGGGAGTTGGGAAAGAAAAGCGTCGGGAAAGAGGTGACGCTTTCCGGCTGGGTGCATCGTCGTCGCGATCATGGCGGGATCATCTTCATCGATCTGCGCGACCGCTACGGCCTGACGCAGGTCACGTTCCACCCGTCGATCGGAGACGAGGCGTGGCAGCGCGCCGATTCGCTCCGGAGCGAATGGGTCGTCTTTGTCACGGGGACCGTCGTGGCGCGCCCGGACGATATGAAGAATCCCGATCTTGCGACCGGCGATATCGAAGTCGAAGCGAAGCATGTCACGGTGCTCAACGAGAGCGAGACGCCGCCCTTTGAGATCGGCAACAAGAACGTCGCCGACGTGAACGAGGCGCTGCGGCTGCAGTACCGCTTCATCGACCTGCGCCGTCCGGCATTGCAGAACCTCCTGTTCCTGAAGGCGGAATATATCCGATTCATGCGGGAATACTTTCATACGCTCGGTTTCGCCGAGATACAGACACCGATTCTCGCCAATTCTTCGCCCGAGGGCGCACGTGACTTCCTGATCCCGTCGCGGCTCCATCCCGGAAAGTTCTATGCGCTCCCGCAGGCCCCGCAGCAGTTCAAGCAGCTCCTGATGGTCGGTGGGATTGACCGGTACTTCCAGATCGCGCCGTGCTTCCGCGACGAGAATCCACGCATGGAACGCCACTACGGTGAGTTCTATCAGCTCGACATGGAGATGAGTTTCGTGACGCAAGAAGACGTGTTCGCGGTCATGGAACCCCTGATGCTCGAACTCACCGAGAAATTTTCCAACAAGAAGGTCGTCGGTCTCGACGGGGACGGCCGGTTCCGGAAGATCCCGTGGCGCGAAGCGCGGACGCGGTACGGCTCCGACAAGCCGGACCTGCGCTTCGGGATGGAGATCGTGCCTGTGACGGAACTTGTGGCGGACTGCGGATTTTCGGTCTTCGCCGATACCGTCGCGAAGGGCGGCGTGGTACACGCGATGCGCGTCGAAGGGGGAGCCACGTTCAGCCGCAAGGAGATCGACGAACTGACCGAGACCGCCAAAGGCAAGGGTGCCAAGGGGCTCGCGTACCTCGTCGTGAAGGAAGACGGCACGCTCCATTCGCCGATCGTGAAGTTCCTTGGGGAGACGCTTGCCACGCGGCTCTTGGGAGAGGTTAATGCCGTCTCTGGTGACCTGGTCTTCTTCGGCGCGGATACGTGGGATACGGTCTGTTCGGCGCTCGGTGCGGTTCGGAACGATTGCGGCTCGCGTCTCGGGCTCAAGGACGACTCGCTCGCGGCCTGGTGCTGGGTCGTCGACTTTCCGATGTATTCCTATTCCGAGATCGAGGAGGGGCGCATCGACTTCGAACACAATCCGTTCTCGATGCCACAGGGCGGGATGGAGGCGCTCGAAACGATGAATCCGCTCGATATCCTCGCCTACCAGTACGACATGATACTTAACGGGTTCGAGGCGTCGAGCGGCGCTATCAGGAACCATGATCCCGCGATCATGTACAAGGCCTTCGAAGTCGCCGGGTATTCCCGGGAAGAGGTCGATCAGCGGTTCAGCGCCCTTATCAACGCGTTCAAGTTCGGTGCCCCGCCGCACGGGGGAAACGCTCCGGGCATCGACCGTATCTTCATGGTACTCAATGACCTCGATTCCATCCGCGACGTGTATGCCTTCCCGAAGGACGGTTCCGGCCGCGACCTGATGATGGACGCTCCGGGCGAGGTGACCCCGGCACAGCTCGCAGAGCTCGGCATCCGCGTGTCGAAGGCGAAATGAAACGTTTGCACTGACCATTATGAACATCGTGCTCGGGTCAACCAGTGCGCATAAGATTTCGGCCGCGAAGCATGCCTGTACGGCGCTCGGACTCTCGTGGGACGTGTCCGGCGAGAATATCCCGTCCGGCAACAATGAACAGTCGATCGGATTCGAAGAAACATATCGCGGAGCGCTTCATCGGGCACGGAGCGTCCGGGAGAAATACCCCGCAACAATAGCCTTAGGCATCGAGAACGGCGTGACGTTCTTGGGAAGCGAACCTGATCGGAAACATGCCATTGATGTGGCGGTTGTCGTTCTTCTCGCGCCTGACGGACGGGAATATGCGGCGACGTCCCTTGGAATAGAGGTCCCGAGAGAGTGTGTCGAGGAAGCGAAGCGGCGCGGTTTCGAAACGACGACGATATCGTCCGTATTTTCGGAACGATACGGTGGCGATCCGACCGATCCACAAACGGTCCTTACCGATGGCCGTTTCCCGCGATCGAAAATGCTTGAGGATGCCATCGTGTCGGCTATGATCGCGATGCTGAGAGCGGAGGAGAAATCGGCATGAGGCGTGGAGGATCGAAATGCCGGGCCAACGAGTACGACCGAAATCCGGGGAGAATACGTTCTTCCCGGTTTTTTTATAAATCTTCGGCTAAACCGTGACGTATGTTCGGATGCGAAGTTCTCCCCGGGTCCGACCTTTGAAATCCTTCAGGCCGGACCCGGGGACCCGAATGAAAAAAAACGGCACGCGTCATACCGGTTATGGTATGTCGCATGCCGTCGGATTCAATTCCTGCCGTACAGTTCGGGAAGGATGTCCAGGAACCTGATCGCGTGTTCCAGACAGAACTTTCCTCCGTCATTGAGCAGTTTCCGATACAGGATCAGACTCAGGCCGGGATAGACGGCCAGCAGTTCCCTGATCGGATCCTTCCCGCTCACATCGAACTTTCCCGCCACCGCGAGGAAGAAGAGGCTCATGTGTTCCGAGAGAAACCCGACGAGATCCTCCAATGCCCCGAGGTTGAGCGCCTCGTACGGACCCTGTTCCTTTCCCTTGAGGATGACCAGGTCGATCACGTCGCGATATTTCGCGAGCCGGCTCTTCAGCGTGTACTTCTTTTCACTTACCTGCCCGAACGCCTCCGGTCCGATCTTGAGAAACAGCTTGATGCCCGGATGGAGATCCCTGAATTCCGCGAGCGATTCGACCGGCGGCCAGGGGACATTGAGCAAGATGGCGTCGACATGCTCCCCACCGAGCCGCTTCGCTTCGATCAGTTGTCCGGACAGGGTGGACGGGTCGTCAGTCTCGAAGTAGAGGACGTTTCCGATCCGCGCTCCGTCGGCACCAGTATCGAGATCTCGTTCGAACAATGCCGCGAGATTCGCCGGGATGGCGAAAGCGCCGTTTTTGAATGTGATGGTGGCGGCGATCATGATCCAATACCGTCCGGCATATCTGGCGGCATAGGGCCTGATGGCTCTGACATGCCCGGGGTCGGTGATACCGACGAGACAGACGATATTCGGCGGATTCTCCTCGTATATCATACGGTTTCGATTCTTATTCGTGATTTCCATGTATGGGTCTCCCGTTGGTTGTTGACGAACTTCAGAAAGCAAGTGACGAACCCATCATGTCGCGCGGGTAGGACATTGTCAAACGTTGCGGATATGCCTGAGACACGGCGACGCACGTCGATCTGATGGTCGGTCGACTCTCTTCGCGAAAATCGGGTCCTGTTATTGAGCGGCTTGGTGCGATGGAGACCAAGTCGGGAATACGCGTTCCCTGTTTGAAGCGGGCTTTCAGTGAAGCGCGGAGTCAAGAGGCTGATCTGATCGCGGATACCGATATGCGGCTTATAAAGGCCAAAAAACGAACCGATGGAAGGCTATTGACAGAATATTGTTCTTCTGCTACAATGTTCTGTCAACCTGAGAGCCGTGATTGCAAGACGGGGCAAGGTTGATGTTAGTTAGAAGCAACTTCAAAAAAGAAAGGAGATACAGATGAAAAGTTTCATCAGCGCAGCGCTCGTCGCTGCAAGCATGCTGACCGCAGCAGCACCGACAATTGCAATTGCGTGCGACGAAAAGCCGCAGCCCAAACCGCCGCAGTCTGAGTTACGGATTACGGTCGAGGGCGGTAAAGCGGATGCGACCGCTAATGCAACCGGAGGAATCGGAATCGGCGGTCAGGGCGGCCAGGGCGGCCAGGGCGGCCAGGGCGGCCAGGGTGGATCATCGGACGCCAGCCAGTCCTTGAGCGTCGAGGCGGCAAGGGTGGTGCCAAGTACCATCATTTCAGCGAGCCACCAGGCTCCCGAAGGCGCCCAGATCTACGACCAGCGCTACTGGGGTTGTCTGACTCCTCAGGAGATCAGCACCATCATCGAGCGCAATCTGCGTCTGCCTGCCGCCAACGTCAGGGACGCCAGCATCAAGGGCTCCAGCGGCACCACGATTGTCACCATCTCGGCATTCCGTGAAGGCGACAAGTCGAACGGTGGCCTGCCTGAAGTCAAAAACGACGGCATCATCAACGGTACCCCGGTAGGCGTCGTCAAGGTGCGCGCAATCGACCAGAAGTCGGATGAGTATGACGCCACGTTTGCAGAAGGCGATGTCGCTCAGGTGGCGTACGACAAGGGCTTCAAGTCCGACATGTACGAGATCGTCACCTGCGGTTTCATGAGCTCGATCACCAACGGCACGACCGTGGTGAACCAGAGCTCCGGCATCGACATCGGTGGTAGCGGCCTGCTTTCCAACGTCCCGGTCCTCGGCAGCGTCGCTGTCGGAAAGTCAAGCGGCAAAGCGACCACGTTCAGCTCCCAAAAGGGCTACGTCCGCTACGTCGTCGTCAGGAAGGGCACCGGCTACACGGATCTGAACCTCATCTTCAGGGCGATCTGCGAAAAGCCGCAGCCCAAGGCAGAGGTTCCTCCGCCCGCCAAAGAAAAACCTGCCAAGAAGGCAAGGCAGGAGTCCGTAAAAGCCAAGAAGTAAGCCGAGCATGTTCTTTCAAGGGCCGTCACAAACAAGTG
>DATMYW010000018.1:0-3361 GCA_035560715.1 Candidatus Fimivivens sp.
ACCCCGGCACTGTTCGGACTGTCCTCGACACTGAGCTTCGCGTCTATCTCGAACGGGATATCCCCGAACTGTCGTCCCCGGATATTTATATAGGCGACCTTGTTGTCCTTGAGATGCGGCACGTAGTCGACGTTCCCGAGCTTGATCGCGCCGATCTTCCCGTTCCAGGCGATCGCCTCCGTCTTCGATTCCCGTTTCAGCGCATACCGCCCGCCGGTCATCATGTTCTCGAAGTCGGTGTTGCCGCCGATATCGAGCTGATAGGTGTCGTCAACCGACTGTCCGCGGTCCAGAACGAGCTGGGTAAGCACGCGATGCACGATCGTCGCCCCGACCTGGCTCTTGATATCGTCGCCGCCGCACGGAATACCCGCCTGTTCGAATCGCGCGGACCGTTCCTTATCGCTGCACACGAAGACCGGAATCGCGTTGATGAAGGCGACTTTGTGTTGAAGTGCCTTTTCCGCCCAATAATAAGTCGCTTCCTGGGAGCCTGCCGGCAGATAGCTGACCAGTATCTCCGCACCGCTCTCCTTCAGGACCGCATCCACATCATCGGGCTCCTGCACCAAGGGGAACCTGTCTTTCATATGCGGAGCAATCCCGTCAAACAGCGGTCCCGCAGAAACCTTCACGCCCGTAGTCGGAACATCGGAGATCTTTTTCGTACAGTTCGGTTCGGCAAAGACCGCTGCCGAAATATCCTTGCCAACCTTGTTCGCGTTCACGTCGAACGCCGCGACAACTTCGATATCGGAAATACGGTACCCGCCAAGAACGTTATTCATGAGTCCGATGACCCGCTCGGAGTTCTCATCGACGTCCTTGTAGTATTCGAGCCCCTGGATAAGGGAGCTGGCACAGTTTCCGACTCCGACGATAGCCACCTTTATTCCGCCGTTCTTCATATGTCCTTTCGTTAACAGTCGGCTGAGTAGACAGAAAAATCATTGAGTGCTTCTGAATCCCATGCCGTCACCTCCACCATACCCCTCCTCGCCGAAAAGGCAAGGATTAGCCGAAACGGGTGCAAAAAACCGGGGTCGATAAATACCCCGGTTTCGTATCTTCGGATTTTCCGAAAGGACGTCGTCCCGTCATGCGGCAAGCCGCTTCTCTATCTCCCCTACCGCTTCCAGCGTCTCGCGATACAGAATACCGTGTTCCCTGGCATACGGCAGGTAGTGAATCTTGGTCTCCTCGACCATCTCACGCTGCTTATCCGCGTCCAGCGACTCGATCGTCAGCAGATTGTAGATACGGTCGCAGAGCTTGAAGATAAAGAACACCCTCGGCGCGGACTTGAACCACTCGTGATAGATGTCCTCCGCCTCCTCCTCCGAATACCCGTCCTTCTTCGACGGTTTCGTCATCCGCTCCAGCATCTCGATCATGCGGATAGCATCATCGCCGAACTCTCTGAATTCCTCATAGAGGCGGTCGAGCGTGTACTGGTTGAGATCCTCGACGACATCGTGCAGGAGAAGCGCGGCGATCATCCAGGCCGTGAATATGCCGAGGTAATCCATGAGTATGAGCGCGGCCCCACGCGCGTGTTCGAAACTCCTCGTCTGCCCGTCCTTCCGGACCTGATCGCGGAAGCCGTCCTTCCCGATGTTGTATGCGCGAAGGACGATGCGATACTCGGGGCTCCTTTCCGGATAGTGCCTATATATTCTGCGGAAAAAAGCGTCCCGATTCTCCGTCCTATCGCCGATGATCCTTTTCAGTTCATCCAAAATCGCTTCCGGCATGATATCCTCCTCTATTTAGGCGTTAATATAATGAGATTGTAAATGAAATGTCAGCCCGCTATCGTAACGGAATTTCTAAGAAAGAGCAAACGGAACTCACCGGAATTCCGTGTTTCGTTCGGCGTGAAAAAAAGAGATCCATCGATTCTTATCGACGTCGAAACTTCTTCACAATACCCCTCCGGGCCGGAAAAGCAAGAAACGGCGCAACGAAATGGCGCCTTCGAACCACCGGGGACGCCATGAGAAAAAGGAAAAGCGACACTTGCGGAGTCGATTGTCCCTGCGTGCGGACTGCCTCGGTCTGGAACCCGAACATATTGCACATTGTAAAGTTTTTTCAAGAGCCTATCCGATCTTATGATTTCAAGAGAATAGGCTATCTATTCAGTATCGGAACTTCTTTTGTCGGCAGTTTTTTCTCCAAGATAGCGGAAAGAACCATTGCCAAATAAGCTTTCAATAATACGTACGTCATTGCTGACTTAATAGGAAAATCGGGGTGCTGAAAATGCCGATTCATGACATACTCAAGCCATGAATTTGACTTTTAACTCAATGCTCCAAGTATGGCTCGTAAAAAAGTGTCCCAGATGCGGTTCCGTAGACATCAAGAAGGACGGAAGCGAAACGATCTTCAACGGTACGAATGTCTCTTGCGTGGTTGACGTTTTCAAAACGTGAGGCAACTAGAAAGGAAACACTCGACTCTTTGAAATCAATACGTCTGGGGCAAACAGACACTCGACCAGCTTTCAAAAAAGCACGGCATCGATATCAAGACGGTGCAGAAAAGACTAGACGCGACAAAGCTGAAACGTGAACCCATCTCTTCTCAACCCCTCGTCCTCATCGCCGATGTCTCCTTCTTCTTACGCGGTGACGGAGCTCTCGTCGTGCGGTCCCCGAAACTCAAACGGAACATATTCTGGTCTTTCGTGAACGGAGAGAACCCGTTGATATACAGGGATGCGAGAAAAACACTCGAATCGGAAGGATTCGTCATTTTTGGGCGTCGTCTTGGATGGCAGAAAGGGCGTCAGGGAGGTGTTTTCAGACATACCCGTCCAGATGTGTCACTTCCATCAGAAACAGGTCCTGAGACGATATCTCACCTTGAAACAGAAACTCGAAGCGGGACAAGAACTCCTGGCACTCGGAAGGATTCTTCCCTTCTCAAAAGAAGATGACTTCATACAACTGCTCGAGAAATGGTTCCTTCGATGGGAGGATTTCCTGAAAGAACGGACGTGCGCCGATGTTGGGGAAACATTTCCATTACACACAAGAAGATCCGATCCGCGTATCGCAGTCTGAAAAACAATCTTCCGTATCTGTTCACGTTTCAACAGTATCCGAAACTTCACATGCCAAATACAACAAACTCGTTGGACGGATACTTCAGCCAAATGAAAAAACTCCTCCGGGTCCATAACGGACTATCGGAGGAGCGGAGATAAAGTCGTCGTAGAGATTCTGAACGGGAAAAATGAAAAAAACAAAGAGAATAGCACCCCGAAAATACCATGGGACCTCGAATGTCAATGTTTTCGGACAAAATAAAAACACGGCTTGAGACCGCGCTTTAATTTTAAACTGTTATTTAC
>DATMYW010000019.1:0-9431 GCA_035560715.1 Candidatus Fimivivens sp.
ATTGTCGAGAAACGTGATCGATCGAGAAGGAAAATATTCGCGTCATATTCATTCGTCGTTTCCCGACGATCGCACAGCGAGCTTCCGCGCATCCGACGTTCCGATTCGCGAGTCGGGACAGGTTTCATAATCCGAACGCGAAACCGGACAGGAGCGGACACGTGGCTCGCTACCCGGATACACGACCTCCGACCGGGATCCGCCGTAAGCGGATTCGGGAACCGAAATCGGGAATGGAAACACTAAAACCCCATTATAAGGGGGAAAAATAGGGTTTTTGTAAAGTTGACGCCTTCGTTCGGTCCCCGTACCATGTACGGGAGAGGGGAAATCCTTCCCGGAACGGTCCGGGAAGTCGAGGACCGGACTTCAACGCAAGCGGTTCCTTTCACAATCCATAAACTAGAAAGGAAGGTGAATCACATGGAAGAAGACAAAGACATGAGCTACGAAGTCGGGACATCGGAGAAGATGAAAACCTGGGTCCAGGAGAATCTCCGCGTCATCACGAGCGTCTTCATCGTCGCGGTCATCGCGTTCGGGATCTATTCATATTCCGGACGGACGGTAACGACCGACGAGGCGGACCTGAAAAAGATAGCGTCGTCCGAAACGTCGAAGGAAGACGAATCGGGTGCCGACACATCGGGACAGACCGCGGACCAATCCACCGCGACATCCGGTAACGCGCAGTCGATGGCGACCGAAACCAGCCGCGAGACGGAAACCTCGTTCATCGAGGTCGCGCAGAAGGGTGACGGGCTCACGAATCTCGCACGACAGGCGGCTGCGGATTATCTCGACAAGAACGCCGACTCGTCGATCACGAACGAACACCGGATCTATATCGAGGATTACCTCCGCAAGAACGTCACCAAGGAGGGGGGCGTGAAGGTAGGAACGAGCGTGGAATTTTCGAAGGACCTCATCAAGCAGGCCGTGGATACCTCGAAACGGCTGAACGACCGGCAGCTTGGAAACCTCAAACAGTATTCCGCCCGCGTTTCCGCATTCCGGAAATAGGTCGGGATGACCTGACACTTTCAGTTCTTTCCCCATGAAAGAAGCCCCGCAAAGCGGGGCTTCTTTCATTTCCGCCATCAATATGGACCACAAGGCTTCACTCCCCGAACTTCCGGGAGACTTTCATGAAGTCGTTCACGCGTCCGAGGATCTCGCGATTCACGATGGCCGCATCGCGCCCGTATCGGAGCCGGGAGAGTTCCTTGAGTGCTTCCGCCACCTGCCGGTCGCCCTGAGGCGCCGGGAGCGTCTTCATATCGAACGGCTTCGTCTGTTCTCCGTTAATGAGGAGTCGGGCGAACCCCTTCCGATTATCGACATTCATCAGGTCGTTCGCCGTGAAGACGGGTGCGAACTGCTTCTCAAGGAACTCGGCGTCCTCCGGTCCCACGCGCAGCGAAAACATCGATCCGACATTGCCGAAGACCGCCTTGGATATCTCCTCTTTGAGCTGACCGATGAACTGATGCACGAGGATAAGGTTGAGCCGGTACTTACGCGCCTCAGAAAGGATCTGTGCGATCGAGTTCGTCGTCACGTTCTGGAACTCGTCCATATAGAGGTAGAAGTCCTTCCGCTCGTTCTCCGGCGTGTCGACGCGCGACAAGGCCGACATGAGGAGCTTGCCGACGATGACCATGCCGAGAAGTCGCGCGTTGATCTCGCCGATCCGACCCTTGGAGAGGTTCACGAGGAGGATCTTTCCGTCGTCCATGATACTGCGGAAATCTATCCCGGACTGCTGCTGCGAGATGATCGGCCGCATGATGTCATTGGAAATGAACGCGGTGAGTTTCGAAGTGATGTACGGAACCATATTCGCGAGCGCGGCCTCGCCTCCCGCTTTCTCGGCTTCCTTGGTCCAGAAATCGCGGACGATCGGATTCTGGCAGTGCGACAGTTTCATCCGTCGGAACTCCTCATCCGCAAGCACGCGCGAGATCTCCATCAGGGTCGATCCGCTCTCCGGATGTTCCATGATGAGAAGCATCGCATTGCGCATGTACTGTTCGAACATCGGGCCTCCCGTCGATTTGAGGTCGTACAGCTGATCGAATATGCCGATCATCTCGTTGATGACGAACGTCTTCTGCTCGGGATGCTTGGGATCGTACTCGAGCATATTGAGACCGATAGGGCGACCGATGTCTGACGGATCGAATACGATCACGTCGTCCGCGCGTTCGCGCGGGATCGAGGCGAGGATATTCTCGATCGCATCGCCGTGCGGATCGATGAAACAGAATCCGTGCTTCTCACGCGCGTCCCACTTCGCGAGACCCTCGATGAAGTATGACTTGCCGGTCCCGGTCTGACCGATGACATAGAGGTGGCGTCGTCGGTCGTCGTCGGTGAGACGGATATCCGTCCGGGCGCCGCGGTACTCGTTGTACCCGAGCGGAAGCCCCTCTTTGGGGATATTGATCGGCGGGGCGGCAGAACCCGATTTAAGCCACTTGATCTTCGGTGTCTCAGTGACCGAGATCGGGAAGTGAAAAATGCTCGAGACCTCCTCGGCGGACATGATCATGGCATGTTCGTCGTCGAAGTTTCGGAAAATATAGTCGAACGCCGCCTGTCGGCTCTTCTTTCGTTTCTTCACCCGGAACGCATTGACACCCGAATAGTCGAACTGCGTGAAGGCGTTCTCCATGTGAGACAGGATCTGCTCGGCCCGTTCGGTCGTCTTTGCCGAGGCGAGCAGTCGGATATTGACCCGGAACGCCGGAAGGTTGGACTTATTCTCGATCGCTTTCACGAGCTCCTGTTCCTCCGGCGTGAGCGAGACCGTCCGATCCTCCGGTTTCGGCCTGTTCGGATCGTTCGGCGAAGCCAGATTCCCGGTCGCCTGCGACGCCGTCTCTTTCACCACGGCCTTGGCGATGCTCTTCGCGAACGCGGAATGCGAAGAAAGCGGGCTTTCAAGCGCGTGCTTGAGCTGTTTCCCCTGCTGCATCCGTTGGGCGATCTCCTTTCCCTGCTTGCGCCACTCATTCCCGCCGGACGGCGCGAGCACGACCTGGACTACGGCCCCTTCATCGTCGGTATCCATCAGACTCATCGCGGTCGCGATCTCATCGAGCGAATCGGTTCCCATCATCTTATAGGTCCGCAACGGGAGCGCGAAGTTCTCCTTGAGATCGAGAACGGCCACCGCGGTCGCGCTGCCCGGAGCGAAGATCGTGTAGTCCGACGCCTTTTCGATGACCGAGTCGGGAAAGAAACTGTGGATCTGCTTTTCGATCCCGTCACGGAACCGCTTGGGCATGGATATGAAAAAAAGGATCTCCTCACTGCCAGCGGGATTCGCGATTTCCATGACCACGGTCGGCGCCTCGTAGAAGAATCGCTTGATCGGATTCGTCGAGCGTTTGAACATCGCCATCGCCTCAAGAAGTTTTTCCATGACGAGCACTTCCTCCTTCCACGCGTCCGCCTGTTTCTGTTCTCCGGGGCGCTCGGATTTCTTCGTTACGCGGACCAGCTCCAC
Source organism: Candidatus Fimivivens sp. (assembly GCA_035560715.1). GTDB lineage: Bacteria > Patescibacteriota > Minisyncoccia > Moranbacterales > UBA1568 > JAAXTX01. The sequence continues at coordinate 3,515 of DATMYW010000019.1, forward strand.
GTCCATCGCGATGGATTGGTTCACCTGCGCGCGAAATCGGAAGAAACTCCGCGCCACGAGCAGGGCACCCGTCACAACCGAAAACAGGCCCGACACGGCCAGAATCGGGACCAATACGAGATTGAGATCGAACGTGAATGCGGGAGTCATAGTCTGTTTATTCTCGTGTTTCTGTTTCCTCTCCGTTGATGGCTATTCGTCCCGGACCACACCTTTCGCCTTGAGTGTCTCATAAAACCGACCGGTGAGTTCGTCGTGTATGCGATCGAGAACATAGTTGTCGTCGAGATGCCGCGCGACACGGACCGCGTACTCGGGGCCCTTGGTTTCGACAAGTGAGAGGAGCTTCGTGATACGGGCCTCCTCGTCGGTCTCATTGTACACCGATTTCGCATCGAGTTCGACCTGCGCGTCGAAGACGGCCGTCGCAGATTGTGCCGGCGCGGCAGTTTTCGGCAATATCTCGGCGATTTTCTCGTTCGCCTGTTCCGGAGCGTTTTCAACCGTCTGTTCCGTCGGGAGTTCGATCGTTCCCTGCTCCGGAAGTTTCGGTCCCGTCTCCTGTATACTCACTCCCTCCGGCATCCTCACCTCCGGCACATTCATATCCTGCGGCATACGGTTATCTTTCGGTTAGTTATGGACAGATAGCGCTATACCCCTCCCTCCATACTTCCTCGCACCCGAGGCGAACCGAATGAAGACATTTCCTTTCCCCGGATGTCTCTCCCCTACCCGGAGGAAGAATCCGAATGTCGATTCGCGCGGTCGCGGAACAAAACCGTTCCTTCGCGCCTCGAGAAAGAGTCGTCCGATATATTCCGCCCTGGCGGGATCCATGGATGACGCTTCCGGATCGACGACCGCATTCAGACTGTCCCTGAACAACGAGCCGGCAGGCAATCCCGCATACTGACGGAAAAATCGCTCATCCGCACGACGTCCCCATATCGGAGGAAGATCATCCGGCACGACGGAAGACTTCCCGTCGATGGAATCCCTGACTGATTCAAGACGTTTGACCTGATCGGTGATGTCCTTGTCGACAGCCTCGCGTGCCGCATCCGTCGCTTTGGGATCCGTCAGTTCCGGAGTCGCGGCGTCCGCCAGCTCCCGGACGGGTGTCTTCGGCGCAGGAGCGGCATCGGATTCTTCTGGTCCGACCGACTTCGGTGCAGGATCGACTGCAGCATCGGCGGCGGTGCGCGCACCGGACGGGCTCGGCACGTCATCAGGTTGAATCCCGCTCCCGGATCCGCGCACCCCCTCCGCGTACTGATGCAGGTTCCTGATCTGATCCGGCGAAAGCCCCTTCGCCTTTGCGACCGCCTCGTTCATAAGGTCGGGCGTGAATTCCACCCGGTCTCCGGTACCGATCTTCCCGACATGCGCGACTTGCTTCTGGAGATAATCCTCGACATAGACCTTCTGCTCCGGCGAAAGCCCGATGTTCTTTTCCTTGGCATACTCCGCGAACGCGCGACGCGCAAGATGGGTCACACCTTCACCGGGTTTCGCCGTTTCGGCATACGTTCTCCCGGCCGTCTCGACAGCCTTTGCACCCCTCTCTTCCGCCGCCTGATGCAGTGTTTCTGTCGCGACCCGTGCGGTCCCTGCTCCCGTCGGCGCCTGACCCGCCGTTTCCGGCAAGGCTCCCGGCCCAGGCACGTGCGACCCGGCGGCCTGTTTGACGACCCCTCTGACTTGCATTGGGTCGTCCTCGATGATACCTTCCTTTCCATAAATGGCGTCCAGATGCGCCTTCGCGGAGCCTGAACCCGGGACATGATGAAACGCCGCCGTCGCCTCCTGTGCGGCCGACATCGCTCCCGCACCGAGCAGCGAAATCGTTCCCGCCATGACCGCTCCATTCAACGCTTCTTTTCGGCGATACTCTTTCCGCTTATCCTGAACATCGTTCTCCTCCCGCCTCAGGTGTATACCGAATGCTTCTTCGATCGCCCGACGATGCTCCGAATCCTGGAAAAGCCCGAGGTTCATCTCCGCTCTCGCAAGCGCTTCCATCAGCGAAATACGGGCGCGCACGCCCTCGGCACCGTCACCGAAATTCACGGCATCCGTTTCCAAACGTTCCTTCACGTACTCGACCCGGGACTGAAGCGCGGCGAGCGCCCGTTTCGACTGCGTACTCTCAGGATCCGCGGCCCTGACCTGTTCACTGATATCATCAAGACGTTCCGCCAGTCCGCGTTTCCTCCGATCTCCCGCCATTTCTTCCGGTGATACGGATGCACGCACCATTCTCCGCTTCCCTGCGACCAATCGAGCCTCTGACTTCCGATTCGGAAAAGCTATCAACTTCTTAAACCATCCGGCCCCTTCCCCGGACACAGCTTTCGTCACGGCATCCTTGCCACGACGCGCCTGCCGATCCTGTTCGATAAGCGTTTCCTGGGCCCGACGATACCCCATGAATCCTCCGGAAACCATCGAGACAAGGGGGGCGACCGCGAGTCCGACCGTCCCGGCAACACCCAACGTCGTCGCTGCCGCCATTCCCGCCGCACGTCCCGCCGCGCCACCGACGAAATACCCGACCCGCTCCGAAGCGACGGACTTCAGTCCGGCGAGGAACGTATTCTGATGCTTGAGCGTGTCGAGGTATTCGCCGACTTCCGGATGCGCCGTCAGTTGCTGGATCAGACGGACCCGGTTCTCGGCCACGCGGATCGCCCCGTATTCCTTCGTCAGATTCGCATACTCCTTCGTAGTCTCCCCGCGATCAGGCGAAAACATGGCCCGTTCGAGTTCATCCCTCGATACTTCGAACGCCTGCTTCGCCTCGCCATATGACTTGCGTTCCGACTTCGAGGCACTCTTGAGCGACCATTCGTACGGAATCGACGCAAACCGGTTCGCCGCCTCGTTGAATGACTCACCCTCAGCCTTGAGCGTCCCATCCTGCTCGAATCCTTCCGGCATGGACAGGAACCGGATATCGAACTTTCCATTCTTCTCCTCCATATCGAGCCCGCTTGCCTTTACCCCATCGACAAGCTGCTTCAGGTCTTCGCCATATGTCTTCATTCCGCCGTGCAACACTTCCCCGGCGGCCGCCTTGCGCGATTTGGCCAGGTTGAAGTTCTTGAGCATTCCGCCCTTGTTCGCGACCGCGTCGCGGGCCTGGTCCTCGATCTTGCGCGCCGCCGTCTGCCGAAGCATCTCCGCGACGAACGACTGCTGCGATAACGTCAGATCAGTAAAGCCCTTGACGGAATACAGATCGGCTGGCGCGATTCCTATGGATTCGAGCCTCATCTGCGCCGCGAGAGAAATATTCGCCACAGCCGGAGCAACCGCCTCCTTCGGAGCGATTTCCGGTTCTCCCGTCTTTACCGAAACCGGATCGGCATCCGGAACCTGACCGCTCGCATCAATCTGTTTCTTCACGATGGAAACGACCTGATGTCCGTTATGCATCGAGTTGAGAGAACCGTCTTCGTTATATCGATAATCAACCGTATTGAATCCTTCCGTCGGAATATTCGTAATATCTCCCGATTGACTCAGAAATATGGCTCCGATTCCCTTGTTTTCAGGCAATAACGTTCGTTCCTGGAAAGCTCTCAGCTCATCGAAAGAAAACGATTCTTTCAGCTTGAACGTGTCATCTTTCCTGACTCTCACCAGCAAGAATTCCTTGCCTGCCATTCCAAGATTATTCCTGATAAGCTGGTACGTTCCCCCCTCTCCTTCAACATATACTCCCAAATCGATAACGGATGAGATTCGCTCATCGGTCTTGTGATCGGTCGCGCCAAAGTCGCTCAGCCATGCCGATTCAGGTGACCCAGGACGACAAAATAGCATCATATCCGACGGCTCACGCACTTTCCCCGTTCCCTTATCTTCCCCTATATAATTCGGGTCATCTAAATTATGTTTCGTCCTCTGTACCCTGCCGTCAGGAAGCACTTGATACGTCGAGCCCTTCGATGTCGTGAACGACTCATAATCCAAAATGCTGTCCGTCTTTGTCTCCGGCACTTCGGTCTCCGGCGAACCTGCCGCCAATTCCGAATTATGGTCGGACTCATTCTGCCCGGCTCCGGGCTCCTTCGCAAGCGATTCGATTTCAGCGAAAATCGCCTCCAACGACGCTTCCGTTGCCGACCGCTTCGCTTCGATCTCCCGAATTTTCCCCTGTATCTCTTTCAAGTCATCCGCCGTCACCGGCCTTTCCTCCTCCAGTTTCGCTTCGATTTCCGTACCGGATTTCAGTCCGGTCAAAATCTTTTTGATATCCCCGATCCGATTCCGTTGTTCTGCCCACTTCGAAAGCGACTCCGCGTATACTTTCGTCACTTCGGCCTGTTCATTCCTCAGACCCTGCAGATAGATGTCATGCATCCCTGACTCGTTCCGAAGCTCATCCGCACGACGTTTCAATTCGTCGATCCGATTCTCAAGAGGCGGCAATTCGCCCAATCCTTGCTGTTTCTTCTCCTTAACGGGAAATCGCTCGTCCTTTTCCTTCTGCAATGTGTCCAATCTCTGACGCAACAACTCGGGGTTCTTTCTCAACTCGAGATCCGTTTTCTTTCTTCGAATATCAGACTCCGTGTCCGAAATGCTTTTCTCAAGGACTTCAACATATCCCGGAGCCAAAACATCATTCGTATGCTTCGCCTTCCATTTCCAATCATCCAATTGCTTCCTCTCCCTCACCAATCCTGCATGCAAATCGGCGATTTCCTGATCCAACCTTGCTCCGAATTCTTCCTCCGTACCCTGTCCCTCGGCCGACAGCATCAGCAGCCTCCGTATCTCCCCATCCAATTCTCCCCTGGTCCGCCGTTTCGACACCGGCTCGGACACGATGGCGGCAGGAGCCGGTTCTGCAAGGTCATCCGGCAAAACCCTCGCCTTGACATCTTTCGGCTTCGGTTTGGATTCGGATACCGTCCTTTCCACTTCTCGTTTCAATCGATCCAGTACATCGGTGGCGAGCCGATCTTTCCCATCACCATCAAGCCCCAAGTTGGTTCCAATCTTGGCGACCCGCTGGGTGTCCTGCCCGATGCGTCCTTCGACCTCCTTCACCTTCGCCCGAAGGTCCTCGTCATCCGGACGCGCCGCCGATTCGCCTTTCAGACGGTCACGTTCCAGTGAATCCCTCCTGATCTTCAGAACGGCAAGTGTGAAATGTTTCTCATCCTGGACACGGATAGCTTCCTTCGTCTTCTGGATCGTTTTTCCCAATCTCACCTTTTCCGGTCCGTCCGGCAACTTCGCGTAATTCTTCTCTTGGAGCCACAGATTCGATTCGAGGTTATCCAAAACAGTGGTATCTTCGCTCTTTCCCCTTCCTACCTCCTTCTTCACCAGTTTCCCAAGATATTTTTCGAGCGCATCAATCTCCCGGTGAAGCGATTTCGAAAAGCGACGATTATAATCCGCATCGGTTTCACTCTCCGGAGCTGCCGTCACATCCTCCGCGACCGGCGCCACCGACTCGGACACGATGGCATCCGGAACCGGTTTCACGGGATCATTCGACAGGTCTTTCGGCTTCTTCTTCTTCTTTGATTCTGCGACTACCCGTCTCGTCTCATTTTCAATCCGTTCCAATATATCGGTGGCGAGCCGGTCTTTCCCGTCTTCATCAAGCCCCATGACGACTGCGATCCTGTCGACCTTCTCCCCATTCAGTTTGAACCGCTCCGTAGCTTCACACATTTTTGCCTGCAGGCCCTCGTCGTCCGGACGTGCCTTCGATTCGCTCCTCAACAACTTGGATTCCTGGAAGTCCCGTTCCCGCTTCAACAAGGCAAGTGTGAAATGTTTCTCATCCTGGACACGGATAGCTTCCTTCGTCTTCTGGATCGTTTTTCCCAATCTCACCTTTTCCGGTCCGTCCGGCAACTTCGCGTAATTCTTCTCTTGGAGCCACAGA
>DATMYW010000020.1:0-4285 GCA_035560715.1 Candidatus Fimivivens sp.
CTATGGAACTGCTCACCCCGAAACAGAAGATCGTCCTGCAGGCGATCAAGGACTTCTTCTCGGAGAACGGAGAGATGCCGACGGTCCGTGAACTGCAGGAACGCTCGGGTGACCTCGGACTCAAGCTCAAGAGCCTGCGGAGCTTTTTCCTCTATCTTAATGAGCTCGAGCGCAAGGGGTTCATCGAGCGGACGAGCGAGGACCGTGGTATCCGTCTCAAGGGCGTGACCGGCGAGGGGTTTCTCGACGTGCCGGTCTTCGGCATGGCGAACGCGGGCGCGGCGACGATGTTTGCGGACCAGTATGTCGAGGGGTATCTCAAGGTCTCCAAGCGGATCGTGCGCGACTCGCGCAACGTCTTCGCGATCCAGGTGTCGGGAACGTCCATGAACAAGGCCAAGGTGAACGGCAAGATCATCCGCGACGGCGACTTCATCCTCGTCGATTCGACCTGGAAGCACTACGACAATGGCGACAAGGTGCTCGTCGCGATCGACGGGATGGCGACCGTGAAGACATATCGCTGTATCGACGGACACAATATCGCGCTCATCCCCGAATCGACCGACAAGAAACACAAGCCGATCTTCCTCACCGACGAGGATGACTTCGTGATAAACGGCAAGGTGATCGACGTCCTGCGGGTGAATGGATAATGTGAAACGTATGATGAATTCCCAGGGAGACTTTGGATTTCGCCCGTCTCCCGCCGCGACGGGAATAGTTGCCGCCGATCGAGTGGAGATCCGCGATATCCTTTCCGGGAATGACGGACGTTTGTTGGTCATCGTCGGTCCGTGCTCGGCGTGGCCGGAAGATGCCGTTCTTACCTATGCCGAAAAACTACGTGCCGTTTCGGACGCCGTCTCGGATCGGATAAAAATCGTCATGCGGGTCTATACGCAGAAACCGAGGACCGTGGACGGGTGGAACGGACTCCTCGTGCAACCGGATCCGTTTTCCTCGCCGGATATGGAGGAGGGACTTCGACGTGCCGCGGCACTCATGGAGCGTATCGTTCTTATGGGGCTTCCTATCGCGGACGAGGCATTGTTCCTTTCGCCGTCGCTCGTCTTGTCCCAGTGGCTTTCGTGGACGGCGATTGGCGCGCGGAGTTCCGAGGATCAGGAACATCGGGCGTATGCTTCCGGCATCGGCATCCCGGTCGGCGTCAAGCATCCGACAAGCGGGTCGGTTCCGGTCGGGGTGAACGGCATCGTCGCGGCGCGGTCGCCGCAGTTCTCGCCTCTCTTTTCCGATGATTCGTTTACGGACGGGAACCCGCACGCGCATCTCGTGCTCCGCGGCGGAGAATCCGGTACGAACTACGACGCGGCGAATATCCTTGCGGCGTGCCGACTTCTGCGTGAGAAGGGAATCGGGAACCCCGCCGTCCTCGTTGATTCGAGTCATGATAATGTGCGGATCGACGGCGTGAAAGACCCGTCGCGACAGATCGCTGTGACGCGCGAGGTTCTCGCGTCGCTTTCGTCGGATCGTGAAGCGCAAGAGGGATTTCGTGGGTTCATGCTGGAAAGTTTCCTGAAACCGGGAAATCAGGATCTCCGGAAAACGGGTCCCGATGGAATCGATAGGGACGGGCTTTCCATTACCGACCCGTGTCTTTCCTGGATGGAGACCGAAAGCCTGCTACGGGAAATGGCGGTCACGTGGGAGGGGAAAAAGTCGGCAATGTCGGCAATATCCGCAAGAGAAAGCCATTGATTTGGCTACGTTTCGTGATCCTTGACAGGAACGGTTCGCGGATGTACAATACAGGGCTTTCAAGGGGGAAAGCATGTCGGAATGCAGGACGCGGTCGGGACCAACCCGTAACCCCGCGCGTATGGTGAAGAGACTCACCGCTACGAAGGAACTGCTTCACATGTCCGTCATGGGCGTCCAGTTCATGATAGGTATACGGTTCATGATGGGCGTCTTCGATTCCGACGAGGTCGTACGGAACGTGTGGGACTCGATCTCCGGAACGTTCGGCGAGATGAGCGGAGTATTGTACGGATCTTCCGGAATGGGAACGAGCTCGTCCGGTCCGCCGGGAGCGCTGCTTCTCGTACTCGGATTCATGTGTTTCGGGTACATCCTTTTTACGGCAGTTCCGGGAACGGCCGCGAAGATGGAAAAGGGGAGGAACATGTTCATCGATGATTGATGCAGAGTCCGGCTTCTTATGGTACGCGCACCGCTTCGGCGGATTTTTTTATGCCCGAACCGAAGTGCATATATCATTCCGAGGGGCGGATGACGATGACGGATTTTTGTCGTTTGGAAGGCGAGGGTATGGGCGGGTGCGTCGTTCCCGGAGGATACGCCCAGAGTGCGTCGAAAAGGACGGCTTCCTTGTAACGATAGTTTTCTCCGCGGCGCGTTCCGGGATCGTTGACGATGAATTCCTTCGGAGTCTTATCATAGCCGGTAAGGACGAGCATGTGCGTAATCGGCCCCGGGGACTTGTAGTTCGGGTTCCGCAGGGCCTGTCCGAACGTCGGCGCAAGAACGATATTTCCGTCCGAAAGCTCCTGCCTGATATCGGAAAGGGTGACGTCTTCAAGGAGCATCACTTGATCGTACTGGAAATACTCCCGGAATACGGAAACGATTTCCGGGAGGCTGATGTCTTGATGGTATCCGAACCGTTTCACCTCAAAATCCGCGAGCGCGGTGATATCGTTCGCAGCTTTCGCGGCGGTGACGGATTCCGTATCGCGTACCCAGCCGATCGCCATGAGCATGGACGCTTCCTCGCACCCGTCTTGGAATATCGGAATGTCCCACTTCGCTCCCGGTGCCTGGAGCACGAACGGGACCCGATGCGTCGCGGCCGAGTCCGACGGTATCGCTTCTTTCGGAGCTTCCGTTGCCGGTTCCGGAGACGGCGGTTCGATGGAAGGACTCGTCGTAGCCCGTTCATCGATTGGTGAAACGGGCTTCGCCGCGGGATTCGTGAGGATGTTCGTGCCGAAATATGCGCCTATCGCGATGAGTATCGCGGCAATCGACACGGATAAAGGCAGGGATTTCTTCATACGGACAGTATAACACCATCGGTTTGCGATATCGGCAAAAGATGGTAGTATCATGTTGATGATTTCATCAATAACGGAAACCTATGAAATGATGCGGCTCGTCGGGCCGAACTACAACTGAATATGCTTATCCAGAGTGCGGGGAGAGTACTGGCTCGACGATCCGCCGGCAACCATTCGGAACCTTCCGTTACGGTGCCAATTCCAGCCCCTATGGGGAAGATAATCATTGTTTTCCTGCCCAAGGGCAGGTTTTTCGTTTTATGGCGAGCAATACGAGGACAGCGGAGTTCGTAAGCCCTGGACATCCGGACAAGATCTGCGACTTCATCGCGGATTCACTCCTGGATGCGTATCGCGCGGGCGATCCCGAGTCGAGGGTCGCTGTCGAGGTCATGGGCGGGCACGGATTGGTGACGATAAACGGGGAGGTGACGTCGCGCGCGGATGTCGACGCGGAATCAGTCGTACGCGGCATCGTGGGGAGCGATTTACGGGTCATCGCGAACATCGTGGAACAGAGTCCCGAGATCTCGCAGGGTGTGGACACAGGCGGAGCGGGCGATCAGGGGATCATGAAGGGATATGCGACGAGTGAGACGGAGACGCTAATGCCGCTCGAGTATGAGCTCGCACGCAAGGCCTGTCGGGAGTTGTACGGGATCTACCCGTTCGACGGCAAGACCCAGGTGACGGTAGTGGACGGAAAGGTGAAAACCGTGCTCGCGAGTTTCCAGCATAGCAAAAGCGACGAACTCGTCGCGCACCTTCGGCGGATCATCGGTGCCGAGGAATATCTCGCCAATCCGGCGGGGGAATGGGATCAGGGCGGATTCGATGCGGATACGGGACTCTCGGGGCGAAAACTTATCATCGACAACTATGGGCCGGAAGTCGCGATCGGCGGCGGATCGTTTTCCGGCAAGGACTATACCAAGGTCGACCGCTCGGGCGCGTACATGGCGCGCCTGGTGGCTGTGGACTATCTGAAAAAATACGGCGCGAAGGAGGTCGTCGCCAAACTCGCGTATGCGATCGGCAAACCGGAACCGGTGATGGCGGTAGCACTCGTGGATGGCAGGGAGGTGCCGATCGAGGGTTATGACCTGACACCTGCCGGAATCCGTGAATTTCTCAGACTGAACGGCGTGAAGTTCGTCGATACGGCCGTCTGGGGCCACTTCGGCAGGGGATTCACGTGGGACGGAATCATTAATTGAGTGTCGAAAGATACTTTGTAT
>DATMYW010000021.1:0-9729 GCA_035560715.1 Candidatus Fimivivens sp.
CCCCCACCGCCACCGCCACCTCCGGAGCCACCGCTTCCGCCCGAGCCTGAGGGCGACGACGTGCTTGCCGCGATACTCGATGACAATCCGTCCATCGCGCTCGTGAAGCTGTCCGCATTGAACGCGCCGCTTCCCGCGACATACCACAGCATCGGATGCGTCGAGAAATATTCCTCGCCGTAGATATCGCGCATCCGCTTGATCCACTGCTTCGTCATCCCGAAGAGGATCGCGTACGGCAGCCCCTTTTCGAACAGATTTTCCTTTTCGTAATAGACGGCTCGGTCCTTGTCGACGGTCTCGAGGAACAGTCTGAACCCCTTGATCTGCCAATTCAGTTCGGCACCCTCCCTGGTCCGTTTCGGCATGATGGCGCCGAATATGATAAGGATGATCGAGGACAGTCCCAGGCTCAATCCCAGGAATCCCGAGGTCCCTACCGAGACGATCGAAACGAATATCAGGAAGATTCCCAACGGAACCAGGATATTCCTCGCCAGAAGTCCTTTCGCCTCGGTCAGCCCCTTGTCTTTCAGGCCTTCGTTCCCCGCCTTCGTGATTGCCGGCAGATGCTTGTAGAACGAATTTTTCAGCGAGGAAAGTCGGACCGTATCCGTGCCCGCGTCGAACAGGTCGTTCAGGATCTCACGCTGCGTCGCGTTCAGGGCCGCTTCTGCCTCCGTGTTGCCGGTCTTCGCCAACTCGTAGTCCGTACTCGTAAAAAAGAGGATCTTGTTCTCGACCTCCGTGATCGTGATGACGCCGCGGGTCGCCAACCAGACGATTTCCGCCGTGATGAACGTATTCTCAAACGTCCCATTCTTCATGAGCATGCCCATCTCGACGGGCGTCAGATTCCCCGGAACGTCGTATTCCGCCATGACCGTCCTGTTCACGTCCGGATCGTCCCCATATTTCCGCCAGAGCGACAGGCAACCGAGAAAGGCGAAGAACGGGACGAGAAAGAAGAAGTATTTCCCGTTCGTTTCCCAGAATCCCGGAACATATCGGGTGAAAATACCCTTCGGAAACGTGACCGAGGCCGTGATACCCTCCCGCATCGGAAGCATGCTCGTCGATCGGAATTCCAGAACCGAGGGCGCCGTCCACGCATAGGTCGCGCCGGTCTTGTCCTTCGACCCGGCAAGGCCGGTATAATAATCGATCTTCGTATTCGAATCGGTCACCTCCTTCGGGAATCGGATCGAGGCATGAAACGCATCCGTTTCAAGGTCCCAAAAGTTCCCATTGAGGTTCCAATAGAGCTCGTCGAATTCCGCGTTACCGAATCGGATAGCATTCTTCACCGAGTACGAGATGACGTACGTATGCGCGCCCTGTACGGTCTTGTCCGCGGCACCGATCTTCCACGTCACCGTTCCATCGGAAGCATTTTCGATCGTCTGATAGGCATACGGCGTTCCGTTTTCATCCGTGATGCTCCCGAGGGTCACGGGCGTTTCCACCTTCTTCCCGTCGATGGAGAGGCGTATCGGAAGTATCCGGAAGATCCCATGCTTCCCGGCCGCCATCCCGCAGTCCGCCACGATCGTCTCGGTGATCGAAAGCGACGAATCCTTGTTGACGATAATTTGCGAATCGAAATCCCGGATATACCAATCCGTCACGTTCTCCCGCGCGGACGAAACGTTCGGCACGACAAGCAGCGCCATCACCGTCAGCACGGAAACCGTGAAGTGCAGCATCTTTTCTGACATACGGGTCGTCCTTATCATACGATACCTTTGGGGACGTTCCGAAACTGATTCTACTTCCGACTCGTCATGACATCCTTCAAATACATCTTGAGAAACGTGAATCCATCGTTCTTGTGCGGAGGCCGATACTGACGAAACTTCGGATTCGCGCCAAGGCGCCTCTCCTGTTCGTTCCAGAACGACTCCCAATCCACCCCTTTCCCGTCAGCGACCGTCTCCGCCAGACTCTTGCACATCGGTTCGTTCACGGTCGCGGTTCCCGTTCCCTGCGTCCCGATGAACGCCGCTTCAGGAACCTTCATGAAGATGTGTGCCATCTCGGAAAACCCGCCGCAAGAACCGAGAATAACGATGGACGACGATCCCGGTAGCTCTCGTATGAAATCCGCCGAATGAGTGCTGTGACCTCGCAGTACCGAAACTCGGACCGTCTTCCCTTCCGATCGCATCGTCTGGTCGAGGACTTTCATCCCATCCTCGCCGTCTTCCGGCTTATTCGCATAGATCTCCACCGAAACGGGCGCATTAAGGCTTCTGATGACCACGAACGAGCCATGATCCTGCGTCGTCCATGCACGGTCTCCACGATATCGCGCGAGCAGGCTCCGAAACGACCGCTCCCCGTCTTCATCCTTGTAAAAATAATACCTCTGGACGTCGATGCCTTTCTCGTCAACGAGCCGTTCCGGTGACACCGTCTTGGTCATGGGTACGGGATGTGCGGCTGCCATTTCGGAAAACCATCCCTCGGATTCCCCGGACGTCTTTCCCATAAGGCTGCCAAGCAACCCGTATATGCGGTGTGCCTCGGCATTGTTCCCTCGTGCGCTTTCCGCGAATCCGTCCTTAACGGCTTTCCGCAATTCACGCAGGGATTCCGGGTGACGGGTGATTCCCGGAACGCTCGCGATCGCGACGGCGTATTCCATCATCGTGAACGGATCCCGTCCGATCCGCTCGGCAAGTATCGACAAGGCTTTGCCCTGCTCCGCTTCCGACATCGCGGAAAAGACCGCATCGAGACGATCGTAATTGACACACAACTTGATAAACGTGCGATATTCTTCCTCGCCTCCGCGTCGGAGCAGTTCCGTCCCGTTGATGTTCTCCCGCCGCATCGCATCCATCAGCCGATTGAAGGCGCCGTTGAACGACGACGTATAGAGATCCCCGTTACCCGATACGATCAGCAGATACAGTTCATTCGCGGACATCCCCTCAAGAGTCTTGAACCGCGTCTGATCGGGAAGATCATGCAGCTCATTTATCGTCCCGACCGTCTTGTCGTAGGTTTCCACCGCCAGGCGTTTCGCGGAATGCCTTCCGACCGCAGTCCGATCTGAAAGGACTGAGAGAAGACCGTCCGTCAGTTTCCGACGGTCGGCCAGAACTTCCGAAACCTGCGCCGTCGTCATCGTTCCCTTGGACAACGGATCGATGAATACCGACACCCTCGGATCCGCGCCGCGGGAATCCGACCCGAGTTCGCGGAGTTCTCGTGCGACCGGATCGGAACTCGACTCAAGCAGATCGGCCAATTCGGGACTTTTTTCCCGCGTACCGTTCGTCGCTACCCAGTAAGGATCACTGTGGACGGCCTTGTCGAAAATCACCTGTTTCCGCTCATGGGGAAGGTCCTTCGTCAGACCCCGTCGTATGGCACTCAGACTTTTTCCAGGAACGGAGCTCGCTCCGGCCTGTAGCGCCACATACAGCGCGTCCTTCATCCATGGGAGCGCGTCAGGATTCCTGATAATCGATATGATGAGGTCCGGGTATTCCGTCGCCAACCGCATCGACATCTCCGCTACCAACGGTTCCCGGCCGATCCCCTCCGACTGGATCAGTCCGCTGAATGACATGGGATCAGTGAGAATCTGAGCCTCAAGCGACCGGGTTAAGATGTCCTTCACCCATTCCGGACGATCGGATGGAACCGCTTTCTCGGTCAGATATTTCGAAAGATGGGTCCCGACGAAAACGGGATCGGCCTGTGCGGCGCGACGAACGCGCTCCTCCGCACGCGGATCGCCGTCGAAGGAACCGAGAAAACGGACCGCCTCGCGTGGTCCCGACTTCCGCTCTAGGGCGTCGAGATACTTTCCGACATCAATTCCGGTCGGGATGGAACCGCTTTCCTTCCCCAGCCGTGCGAGGACCGCTTCCGGATCGACATCGAGAGGAAGTCCGGCAGACAACCGATGACTCCGCCTTTCATCGGTCACAAGACGGCTTCCCGTTTCTTCGATGGTTCCCTCCACGGAGGAATGAGTCCCGGCGACTGTGGGCGACGCCTCGGTCGGTGCCGGGTCATTCCGTTCGACTGCAGCGGCGTCGGGAGTACCCCGAAGCGCAGCCACGACCGAAAGCGCATGGAAAGTGCCCTTCAGTTTCGGACTCGATTTCCGTATCTTCTCAAGCGCAGTCTCATGATCGGGTTCCCGCACATCGCCGCCGGCTCTACCCTCGCGGATCTCCCGGAAACCGTTCTTTCGTGTCGGGACCTCCGGAATGAATCGCTCGTACATATGTGAAACGGTCAGATAAACCGACATCCACTCCTGAATCGATACCTTCATTTATTGTACAAGAAATCGTCCCGGATGCATATTTTATCCGTTCGATTCGGATACTTTGCCTCCAGCATGACACTGGTCGCGACGTTTCTTCCCGGAACATAAAAAGGCGGCCCGAGGGTCGCCTTCGATTTCGACGCGGTTACGCGTCTTCATGCTCTGCGAAGTTTCTTCTCGAAGGATACAACCGACACCTGTTCGATGACGGGGTAATTCCCGACCTGACCCTCGAGCGCCTTGAGATGCCGGATGATCGCATTCCGATGAAGTCTCCCTATACCGCGCCTACTATCGGCCCGGATCACAAACCCCTCATTCTCACCGAGCTCATGCCAACGGATTATTTCCCGGAGAGACGTGAGAATTTCTTTCAGTTTTTCCACCTCTATCGGCTTTCCAGACGAAGACAGGCGCTTGATCTCTTGTATCACGTCATTGCAGACCGACTTGACCGTCCTGTCTCCGGCACATCTCGCCACGTTCTTCCCTTTCTTTATGTGCGCCGAACTCCTGAAGAACCGGTTATAGGAATCGTGAAGACTCCACAAGAAATTCAGGTTATTCGAAAAATTCCCCGATGTCGTTTTTCCACTCATGAGAAACCTCCGGAATCTGGTGTTAATGATTGCCCTCACTTAAGGCATTTATAGGGCATTTCCGCGATCCTGTCCAGGACCGCGGAACGTTTCCCCTTACCATGAGAACAAATCCGACCCCGCCCTCACTCGAACGAAAGCGTCTTGTACGGGCAGGTGATCACGCAGCGGCCGCAGGCGACGCATTTCGAATGGTCGATCGTCGGTGCGGAAAACCCGTTCTGGCTGATCGCTCCGGCCGGACAGATCCGGATCAACGGACAGACATGGTCTTGCGGACACTTCGCCGCGTCCACTTTCACTTTGCTCATAGTCAATAATTTTATAATGCTCCAGTATTACCAGCATTAAGTGAAGCAACCTGACACCTCCGAATACCCTATTTCACCACCGGTCAAACTACCCCTCAAATCTAACCCCAATACGAATGTTGTTTTACGAAACCACTATATCGCCTCAGGATATGTTTGACGCCCCTTTCTATATTCTCTCCAGAACAGAAAAAGAGGTTTCTATTCATGTGGTATGCGTATTCCTCTTGAGGGCTAGGGATAATTTCATAGTTAGGATACTGATAGTCTGTCTTCTCTCTCAAAGTTTTATCCAATGATTTCGTATGATCCGTTAAAACACTTCTCATGTTCACAAGATACGCATTTACATTCTTTTTCGGCTGGTCAAAAACGACAATTGACAATGCCGGCTGAAGAAACAAATGCCGTTTATAGAACTTCTGCATCGCGTCAACTTCAACTCGCCTTCCCGTCTTGCATTCCACATGTATAAGTTCCCCCGAATAGCTCATGGCAAGCACGTCATAATCGCCTCCATCTCCCTCCTTGAGAATCTTTACGTTGTGAGCGATATCAAAACCAAAGCGTTCCTTCAGAAGAGTCGCGACATAAAGTTCAAAAAGCTTTGGATATCTACCTAGATTGTCCTTCTTATGTTCGATTCTTTTGTGATAATTGCCGAACTCGGCCAAACTGAACGGGAAAAGCTCGCCATCACCCATACGAAATTCGAAACCACATTGACGAAGATACTTCTCAATTTCTCCTTTCTCAGATTCTTCTCGGACAATCCTCTTAACGATGTTGTGGTCAATGAAATTCAGATTATCCCCGCCCAGGTACTCGATGAATTCCCGGCCAAGGGAAGAAAACTCGTACTCCAACCCAGCACCAGATCCTAACGAACCGCTGTCATGTATTCTGATTTCAAAAATCCCAAGCTGAATCAGCTCCTCCGTCAAAACGTGGAACTCATCTCGCTTCTTTTGTTCTTTTTCGAAAACCTTAGCGATCAGATCCTTATCCCATTCATCCGCCACTCCATATTCCTTTTTCACGCGATCACTGTTCGGATTAAAGCAGTCATAGACCCACCGTTCAATGACCGATGACACCGCCCTTCTCTTCCAGTTGAGCGCAAACCACCACTCCTCATCGGAATCCGCAAGATTCTGCCCCTTCATTTCCGTGCGAATCATCGACTCCTTGAGCGGGAAAATCTCCTGCTTTATGAAGGAAAGGAAAGAGATGGCGGGCAGGGATATCTTGGAGAGGACGTCGTCCAACCGTTCCAGCTCGAATCCTTCCTTATTCTCCGAAACCGTGAAACCAAGGAAGACCCTCTTCGCCAAGCGTCGTTTCTCTTCCGATCGAAGTTTCAGATAATCCTCGAATGCGATAACGAAGCCGTCCCGAAACTCCTCGCTTTCGACGATCTGCTTCCGAAACGCGTCCGGATGATCACGTATGAATTCAACATACTCGTTCACGCGTTCCTGTTTCAGGGCCATGTAGTAACCATACAGGCCGATTGCCTGATGGAACGCCAATTCCCAATATGGATACTGAATAAGAAGCGGGCCAAGAATCGCTTCGAACCGCTGTATCAGGACGGTAAAGCCAGCTGAAACAGTCCCTTTCGCAGATAGTTTTCGTTCATTCGTCATAGTGAGTTATTCCAAAGTTTTCTAATTTCCCTGGAACATATTTCGGTTCGTTTTTCTTACCACGTTAGCTCTGCTAGATACCTCTTTAAGCAATAATTTACAAGCCTCTCAAACCACATCATTCTAGGTAGCTTCTCATTTTTGGAAAACCTCCTCCTATCAGCCATCATTTCAAGACTTGGATCAACATCCCAAGGATAAGCCTCCTCCGTATTGAAATCGGAACTTAAAAACATGGGCGCGCCCTCGTGCAGATACTTTGAGCGAGCATTATATATGGCACCAGCATACCTGCCCAATTCAGGTTTTCGAATATAACAATGCTTCGCTTTTCTATGGAATCCTTTGAAAAAGCCTTCCGAATATTTGGAGAGAAACGCTATGAACTTCCTTTTTATCTTTCGGTTATTTATATAATTCGTAATCTCCTCCCTATCTTCTTCGAGAGCCCCTCCTTTCCCAATCAGATTTCTTAATTTCTTCTCGAGCTTATCGGGCCCCGATTCTTCCAATAATGGTTCTATAGCAGACACCATTTTGATATAAAACAAGGCAGCATCAGCTCCAATCTCCTTAATCGCCTTCGAGTACCCATCAAAGGCGCGGATCAAAGCCTGATGATATTTCGGTGGTATTTTTCGGAGATCATTCAGAAAGTCAGCTATTCCCGTGCCCCAGTTCCGCTTTGCCTCTTCGGGTGAAAGCATTTCGATATGCAAAGCTCTGTTTGGTTTTCTATATCGAAAGTCCTCTCTAGTTCTCATTCGAAAATCATCATCTTGAAACGCAGACGTTCGTGCCTTCAGAAAGAAACGCGCCTGGAAGAAAACGGAAAATATGACGAGTAGTTCACCTATTAGCCCTTCTTCAAAAAAATACCCTTCTTTTGAATACTTACTCCGATCGAATTTATACTCCTTAGACACATGCCGAACTTTTACTGCATATGTAAAAAGGTCATTTTCATCAGTTTCTTCGAGTATGTGGCATCTAATAGCACCGTTCTCGTAGTCCAGCACACCCGGAATCCTCACTTCACTGCAAAACTCATACTCGGTGTAATAAAATCGCTTCAAATCTTCAACCCCAGCACAATCCTCTAAGGTAAGTATCCATTGCATCCTTTGGTCGTTTTTCTTTGACATAAACAAGGTAAATAGGCATTTCACAAAAAACAGACGCCAAAAATGGCGCCTGCTTTTTAAGATTCGCAATCTTTTGTGGTTGGCCCTAAAAATCTTTGAGAAGGGTATCGTACGCGGCTTGCGCCGGTACGATCGACCGTTGGTTTGAGAAGTTGACCGTGGTCAACAACCCTACACCTAATCTCCCTAGAAAGGAGGTGATTCATCCACAGCTTCCGCTACGGATGCCTTGTTACGACTTCGTCCCTATTACTAGCCCCACCGTAATCCCCGATTTGACCCGGGGGCTTCTGGTGTTGCCAGCTCTCTTGACGTGACGGGCGGTGAGTACAAGATCCGAGAACGTATTCACCGTGACGTGGCTGATTCACGATTACTAGTGATTCCGGCTTCATGGAGTCGAGTTGCAGACTCCAATCCGAACTGGGGCGGGTTTTCTGGGATTAGCTCCGTCTCGCGACTTGGCAGCCCTTTGTTCCCCGCCATTGTAGCACGTGTGTCGCCCAGGGTGTCAGAGGGCCATGCTGATTTGACGTCGTCCCCGCCTTCCTCCCACCCCCAAACCCAGAATCTTGAATGATGAATCGGGAATCATGCATGACGCTTGATTCTTTCTTCTTCATTCTTGATTCCAAACTTAGGGGTGGGCAGTCTGAAATGACACATTGTAACATTTCACGGGGGTTGCGCTCGTTTCCCGACTGAACGGAACACCTTACGGCACGAGCTGACGACAACCATGCAGCACCTGGTCTAGCACTCTCGAAGAACGTCCCGTTTCCGGGCCCTGCAGCTAGATTTCAAACCCTGGTGAGGTGCCTCGCTTACCATCGAATTAAACCACATGCTCCACCACTTGTGCGGATCCCCGTCTATTCCTTTGAGTTTTAAGCTTGCGCTCGTACTTCCCAGGCGGCATACTTAACGCGTTAGCTACGGCACGGAAAGGGTCGATTCTCCCCGCACCTAGTATGCATCGTTTACAGCGTGGACTACTGGGGTATCTAATCCCATTCGCTCCCCACGCTTTCGCAGCTCAGCGTCAGAACAGCGCTAATCAGTTGCCTTCGCCTTTGGTGTTCCTCACGATATCAACGCATTTCACTACTACACCGTGAATTCCACTGATTTCTCGCTATCTCTAGACATGCCGTTTCGAATGCCCATTCCCGGTTGAGCCGGGATATTTGACATCCGACTAACATGTCCGCCTACCTGCGCTTTACGCCCAATAAATCCGGATAACGCTTGAGGTCTCTGTATTACCGCTACTGCTGGCACAGAGTTAGTAACCTCTTATTCCTCAGGTACAGTCATCGAAATTCTTCCCTGAGAAAAGCAGTTTACAACCCGAGGGCCGTCTTCCTGCACGCGGCGTCGCTCCATCAGACTTTCGTCCATTGTGGAATGTTCTTGACTGCAGCCACCCGTAGGTGTTTGGCCAGTGTCTCAGTGCCAATGTTGGGGGCCATGCTCTCACACCCCCTACCCGTCATAGCCTTGGTGGGCCTTTACCCCACCAACTAGCTGATAGGACGCAGGCTCCTCTCGAAGCGATAAATCTTTACTCCGTAGAGCACATCGCGTATTATCACGGATTTCTCCGAGTTATTCGCGACTTCGAGGAAGATTCCTACGTGTTCCTAACCCGTTTGCCATGGGCCTAAACCCATTCGACTTGCATGCCTTATCCACGCCGCCAGCGTTCATCCTGAGCCAGGATCAAACTCTCAA
>DATMYW010000022.1:0-4528 GCA_035560715.1 Candidatus Fimivivens sp.
AGTCTGGCCTGCTCCTCGTATTGCTTGGGGAGTTCATG
Source organism: Candidatus Fimivivens sp. (assembly GCA_035560715.1). Classification (GTDB taxonomy): domain Bacteria; phylum Patescibacteriota; class Minisyncoccia; order Moranbacterales; family UBA1568; genus JAAXTX01. Next base: position 39 of record DATMYW010000022.1, read on the forward strand.
CTCAAGAAAGGTCTCGAAGGGAGAGGGTGGGCGTTCCTTGGTCGGGGCGATGGTGGGGAGTTCGTGCATATGGGAATAATCACCTGTCAATCCGCTTCAGTCAATTACCGTTCGTCTTATGCCAGATTACATCATTGTTCCCGCCATACCGATGGAGGCCATTGAGATCCGAGCCAGTGGCCAAGTCATCATATATTTTCGTTTCAGGATTTCCCCGTCCGTCATCGAGCGCCCGCAGCCGGGTCAACATGACCTCCTCCTTGGAATAACCGCCCGGGATCACGTCCTCACCGAACGACCCGCCGTGCCGTCCAGCGATTACTTCCGTACGGATCGGCAACATGTCGAACAGCTTCTCGACTCCGGAGAGTATCGCCTCCATCTGCTCCTTTCCCTCGAGCCCTGGGGCATAGTAGATACCGTTATCCAATCGCGCCGGAAATCCCCTTTCATCAACGCCGAAACTGCCAAAAATGAATCCGAGATTTTCTTTCGGAGTCTTGCGACCCGATCCGTCACTCGCATCGGCGGACGGATTCTCGATGGAAATGACGTACGAAAGCGGATCGGCGCTTATCGACGCGACCCAGAACTTGTTCGGCATCTGATGCTGGACGGTCATCTCGTAATTGCTGCTCGAAAAACAGCAGATCTTGCTGTCACCGAATCGAGCCATGGTCATGAACCGCTCCGTCTTGTCGAGCAGTTGGAGTCGGACTCTGGCACGTTTCTTCCCACCCTGTTCCGCGAGCGGTTTCCGATAGGTCGTCGCGTCGGCGATCGCCTGAAACGGACCCTCAAGGTGACTCTTCATCTCCTCGACAAGCGCGCGATCGCTCTCACACAGCCGTTCCTCTCCAAGCACCTGCATCAGGACATAGGTAAAAATCGCGCTGGGCGACTTCTCGGTAAGAGCCAAAATCTCGTTCCCGAGCCGTTCCATTTCCGCTTCCTTCTCCTGCTGACTCATATTCGCGAACCGGTCCGTAATCTTCCTGTCGCCGATCATCGCTTTCTCCGTCTCGAGCGTGAACAGCTCGCTTTCGATCTTACGGATCGTCTCCTGGAGCGCTTCCGCCTTTCGCTCATCGGACTGCAACGACACGCCGGCCAACAGGTTCGCCCGCGCCTTCCGTTTCTTCTGTATCTCTCTCTGGATCGAAGCGAATTCCTTGTTCTCCCCTTTCAGCATCACGAGGAGATCCTTTTTCATCCGTTTGAGATCCATACGCCGCGCATCGAGACGAGGCAGCAGTTCCTCGCCGTGAACCGGGACACTCCGCTCCTCGAATACGTGCTCGAGAGGAATCTCGAGAATCATCTTCTCACCGAGCGCCTTCCAATCATCGGACAGCGTTGCTATCGCCCGCGAACGGAAATCCGGATACGACTCCTCTATTCGATTCATCAGGGTCAGCCTCTCCGACAGGGATTCGGCCGCCTTCATCTCTTGTCGTACCGATTCAGAGCGCTCGTCAGCCTGTTCCTCCAGGAACTCCCGATAGACGGGAAACAGCATGACAACCCCGAGCTGCTCCCGACCCAGCGCTCGTCCGAGTTCGGCATTCGCATTCTTAATGAGCGCGTTCTCGCTTACGTCGAAAATCACTTCGCCCTGTTCGCGCGACACATCACCGGAAGGCCCGTGTCCCACGCGAAGCCTCCGTATCACCGCTTTCGCTTCCGCGCCCCGCAGTCCGCCTTTCACAAGCGCTTGCTCGAATTCCCGCAACGGCTTCTCGTGCACGACGAGACCGTCGATGAGACCGACCATCTCCTTGAACTTCCCGAAGTCATAGTTATTGATGAGGTTGAACCGGTCTTCCCCGCCATGCAACAGATAGAACATCTTCGCCTTCCGTTCGTCTTCGGAAAGGAGATGCGCAAGTTCGTGATTGTCATCGATTTTCGAAAATTCTTCCTGACTCGAACGGATCCGCCCGATCCGTGCATCAAGAGGGATACCCTCCCATTCTCGCTCATCGGAAAGAAACTCGAGGATGTCCCGACTCGGCACGACACCGAGGTTTGAAACTGTCTTTTTTATCACCCGGAGTCGCTGATATTCAGCTTCAGAATTACGTTCGCGTATCTTCTTCTCATCCCACCACGTCTGCACGTCCGAGGGAAGGTAACCGTTCTTCACAAGCTTCCCGAGGATATGGATCGACAGATGCGGATTCGTCTCTTCGGCGCCGGCGACCCGAAGTGCGAGATCGTTTCCGCGCCAATCATCGAACCGGTCCAGAAGCGTCTGTATCACGCGCGGCATATGCTCCGTTTCCCGATCACCGCTGCCACTCTCCCCTTCATATTCATCGCGAAGAATCTCAAGTAGGAACTGCCGGGTATCCTCGCCGAGCGAACCGAGCGCTTCCGCCAGTAGTTTCACGGTCGGCTCGTCCCCCTTTTTTCCTTTCCCGATCACGTCCCTCAACTCCCGGTTCAATCGGATCCGAACCTTCGCCCGTTGCGTTTCCTCGTCACATTCCTTTTCGACAATCGACTGATGAAGTACACGAGCGACTGACACGTCGAGCGCCCGGGACACCGCTATCCGCTTCTCCTCCGGGATCATATCCACAAACGCCGCCCGGTCTTTTTCAGGAATCGTGAGCGCATAATCCGCAAGCAAGGTCGGGTCGCTCATGACCGCTCTTGCGACCGACTCCGGATCCGGCATCCGAAGCTGCTCCGCCTGTCGTGCCCGGAAGCCGAGCAACATCGCTTCCGGCAGCAAATTCGCGGGCGTATGCGGGTCGCGATCACGAATCTGATCAAGCATCTCACCCGCAGCAACGATGTCCGGTTCGGTCCCCGCCCCGGCGGCATCGGCACACTTCGCCGCGCAGAGGTCCAGATATGCGGAATACCTCGGAAAAATGTTCCGCTTCGCTTCCGAAGCCTTCCGCAACCGGTCGGCTTCCACATGGAATTCATCAGGAGTCTTCACGCTCGGATCAAGTGCTTCCTCGCCCTTCGCCTCCCGGAAACAGAGTGCGAGCGTCTTGTCATATGACGCCCGCGCTGCTTCGTCTTCCGGTTGCCTCATATTAAGGACACGGACTCGGAATTCCTGTCCGCGCCGACGCAGTTCGGCACGCGCGCGAATCGCTTCGCATCCTTCGAAAACCGCCGGCTCCGGAACATCCTGTTCCACCGACCCGCCTGCGACCATGCGCCCGACTTTTTGTTCAAAATTCATCATACCGTTCAAGGAGTTTCCAGTCGAACCGTCAGATTCGTTTCACACTCTCGTGTCGCCCAAGCAATCCGCGATAACTCGAAATGTTTTCGATCCTGAGATTCGTTTCAATCCGCTTCCGATTCCTCGTATCCAACCGCCTGCCACCCGGAAATATCTCCGCCCCGAGAAACCGGAGCCCACGCCTCACCGGTATCAGTATATCATGCTTCGGATTGACTTCGAGACGAAGTTCGCTCCGAAGAAACCGAATGATTCTCTCTCGGGATGCCACTGCTTCCGCCCGTTCTCCTGCTACGATCAAGATATCATCCCCGTACCGCAGGTATGCGGACGGCCTGATTTCATGCCTGATGAACCGATCCGCCTCGTTGAGATAGGACGGATGCTCGGCGGTTGGCTTCGTTCGCAAAACGGCACATGACCTTCACCGAGGAACGGGACCCCTCGTTCGAATTCCGATTCGTCGCATCATTCCTGTCCACGCTCACCTGGCGGTCGTCACCGTTCCAGTTCGCGTTCGAGACGACCCCGCCGACCGTTAACGAGAAGGTATGTCCCCGGCCCCGACCCGGTCGCGACCGGGCCGGGGCACATTGGCTTGTCTTTTTCATCCGCATTCGGACCGTCCTGATGCGGATATGCCTTCCTCGTTCGTGAGGGTGTATATGTCTTCCTGATCCGTCGATACCTCCGTTTCGGTATTCGTTCGAAACGGATCCGGCATCCTTCCGCGACGGAAACAGAGTGCGGCAGCTTAATCCGAGCCAAGTGGCTTTTCACCGCAGGAAAATGAAAGAAAAAGAAGAAAAGAAAACCGAAGACCGAAGATTAAAGGTCTCCCACCCTCACCGAGGAACGGGAACCATCGTACGGAATCCGAACCGTCACGATGTTCCCGCCCGCGTACGCCTGGGCGTCGCCCCGAATCCAGTATGTGTACGAGACGACCCCGTGCTCCCCTTCCTCCGGGAAGAGAGTGGCGAAATTGAAACAGGCGGAAGCGTTCTCGTTGTCCCAATCATCGATGACGGTGCCGTCTTTGTGGAGCGCGGAGAGGAAGCGGATGACGTAGTCCTCGATCGTGAGGCCGGATTCGTGTTGGTATTCCGGTCGTTTGAGAAGGTCGAAGTATTCCTTCGGACTCTTGCCTGCTTCGAGCCGGGGACGACCGCCTTTGGTCTCGCCCTGCCCCTCGCGCGGGATGTTTTGTTCTTTCTCCTCGAAGGAGACGAGGAAGCCGGGGAAGGGGGAGGTTTTGGACTCGAGGAGCTGTCGTTTCGTT
>DATMYW010000023.1:0-3050 GCA_035560715.1 Candidatus Fimivivens sp.
GCATTATGTCAATATTCTTCTTTGGTGTTTTTCCTTGAAAAAAGGCGGTAGGTACGGTAGAGTGGGTGGGTGAACCGTGATTTTCCGCATATGCAAGGGAGATACGACCCCAAAACGATCGAGGGAAAATGGCAAGCGAAATGGGAGGAACAAGGGGTGTTTTCGGCGCATGACAATTCCGAAAAACCGAAGTACTATTGCCTGATCGAGTTCCCGTACCCGTCCGGCCAGGGTCTGCACATCGGACATATCCGGAGCAATACCGCCATGGACATCGTCGCGCGGAAGCGGCGAATGGAGGGGTTCGACGTGCTGTATCCGATCGGGTGGGACGCGTTCGGGCTCCCGACCGAGAACTATGCCATCAAGACCGGCATACATCCCGGGGAGGTCACGCGTCAGAATACCGACAATTTCCGCCGACAACTCAAAGGTATCGGATTCTCGTTCGATTGGTCGCGCGAGATCAATACCACGGATCCGGCGTACTTCAAGTGGACGCAGTGGATCTTCCTGCAGATGTTGAAGAAGGGACTCGCGTACAAGGCGAAAATGATGATCAACTGGTGCCCATCGTGCAAGATCGGCTTGGCGAACGAGGAGGTGGTCGACGGAAAGTGCGAACGATGCGGGAACGAGACCGAGAAACGCGAGAAGGAGCAGTGGATGCTCGCCATCACGAAATATGCCGACCGGCTGCACGACGACCTCGATACGGTCGACTATCTCGAAAAGATAAAGATCCAGCAGCGGAATTGGATCGGACGGAGCGAGGGAACGATAATTGAATTTGGAATAAAGAATCAGGAATCAGGAATCAGGCAAGGGGGCATCGAGGTGTTTACGACGCGGGTCGATACGCTTTTCGGTTGCAGCTACGTGGTGGTCGCACCGGAGCATCCTTTAGTGAAGAATCAGGAATCAGGAATTAAGAATGAAGAAGGAACGGAATCTGAGAATCAAGAATCAGGAATCAGGAACTGGGAAGAAGTTGCCGCTTATCTGAAAGAGACCAAGAAGAAGACCGAGATGGACCGGACGGCGGAAGGGAAGGAGAAGACGGGCGTGCGGTTGGAAGGACTGATGGCGGTCAACCCGATAAACGGCGAGGCGGTCCCGGTATTTGTCGCGGATTACGTGCTCGGCGATTATGGGACCGGAGCGGTGATGGCCGTCCCGGCGCATGACGAGCGTGATTACGCGTTCGCGAAAAAGTACGACCTTCCGGTCAGGACGGTCGTGATGCCTCATCTGACCGACAAAAAGAATCCTCCCCGGGAAGGGAAGAAGACCGTCGAGCGAGATACCATCCATGCGCTCGTGAGGAACCCGAAGGACGGGAAATTTCTCTGTCTGGAATGGAAAAATCATCCCTGGACCACGTTCATCGTCGGAGGCGTGGAAAACGGCGAGGATGTCGTGGGGGCGGCGATGCGTGAGGTGCTTGAGGAGACCGGGTATTCCAATTTGAAGTATATCGAAACGCTCGGGGGAAAGGTCCAAAGCGAATATTTTGCGGCGCATAAGGATGAGAATCGGATAGCCAATACGTCGGCGCTTCTCTTCGAGTTGGAGGACGACACCCGTGAAAGGGTCGTCGAGGAAGAGGCTGCGAAGCATTCGATACTCTGGCTCTCTTTGGATGAGATACGGAATCGGGAGATGACCTGCGCGGAAATTGATTTTTGGCTCGCGCGTCTCGACGGGAAAGACGGAGCGTTCGTCGACGACGGGACATTGACGGACTCCGATGAGTTTTCCGGACTTTCATCGTCTCAGGCACGGGAAAAGATATCAACGAAACTCGAAGCCGACGGGAACGGGAAAAAAGTCGTGAAGTACAAGCTTCGCGATTGGGTCTTTTCCCGCCAGAGGTATTGGGGCGAGCCGATTCCGGTCGTGCACTGCGAGCAATGCGGCATCGTCGCGCTTCCCGAGTCGGAACTCCCGCTCGAACTGCCGGAGATCGACGGCGGATACAGTCCGACGGATACAGGTGAATCGCCGCTCGCGAAAATAGGGAGCTGGGTGAATACGACCTGTCCGACCTGTGGCGGACCCGCGAAACGCGAGACGGACACGATGCCGAACTGGGCCGGTTCCTCGTGGTACTTCCTGCGCTATATCGATCCGAAGAACGGTTCGGCGCTTGCCGATCCGGAAAAGCTGAAGCGATATATGCCGGTCGATTGGTACAACGGGGGAATGGAGCATACGACGCTGCACCTCCTGTATTCACGGTTCTGGAACAAGTTCCTGTTCGACATCGGCGTCGCGCCGACATCCGAGCCGTATCAGAAACGGACTTCGCACGGATTGATCCTGGCGGAGGGCGGCGTGAAGATGTCGAAGTCAAAGGGGAATGTCATCAATCCCGACGATATCGTTTCGGATTTCGGAGCGGATACGCTCCGCATCTACGAGATGTTCATGGGGCCGTTCGATCAGCCGATCGCCTGGGGGCAGAACGGGTTGGTGGGATCGCGACGCTTGTTGGAACGGGTCTGGAAACTGTCTGCCAAGGTGAATGACGGAGCCGAAGATGGTCGCGAATTTCTGTTCGCACTTCACGGAACCGTGAAAAAAGTATCCGAGGACATCGAGGCCATGCGATTCAATACGGCGGTCAGTTCGATGATGATCCTCGTGAATGTCATGGAGAAGGAGGTGTCGATTTCAAACCGATCGTTCGGACTCTTCCTGCAGATACTGTCGCCGTTCGCGCCGCATATCGCGGAGGAACTCTGGGAAGGTATCGGGAATACCGACTCCGTCTCGTTGGCCGCCTGGCCCGAGGCTGACTTGGCATACCTCGTGTCCGATACCGTCAAAATCGTCGTACAGGTGAACGGCAAGATGCGAGACTCGTTCGAAATTCCGGCCGACGCCAGCGAAGACGACCTGAAAACGCGCGCGCTCGACAGCGACAAGGTGAAGCCGTATCTCGACGGCAAGGAGCCCAAGCGCATCATTGTCGTCCCCGGGAAACTGGTGAACGTGGTGGTGTAGGTCCGTTTTCAAGAGAATATCAAAAAGAGGCTTCATGTGAG
>DATMYW010000024.1:0-3897 GCA_035560715.1 Candidatus Fimivivens sp.
AACGAAACGACAGCTCCTCGAGTCCAAAACCTCCCCCTTCCCCGGCTTCCTCGTCTCCTTCGAGGAGAAAGAACAAAACATCCCGCGCGAGGGGCAGGGCGAGACCAAAGGCGGTCGTCCCCGGCTCGAAGCAGGCAAGAGCGCGCAGGAATATCTGAAACTTCTCAAGACAAAGCCATACGAACACGAATCCGGCCTCACGATCGAGGACTATGCCATCCGCTTCCTCTCCGCGCTCCACAAGGATGGCACCGTCATCGATGATTGGGACAACGAGAACGCTTCCGCCTGCCTCAACCTCGCCACCCTCTTCCCGGAGGAAGGGGGGCATGGGGTCGTCTCGCGCGCGAGCTGGAATCGTGACGACCGCCAGGTGTACGCGGACGGGAACGGCGCGACGAATCGGTTTTCGGGCGTGGGGTCCCGTTCCTCGGTGAGGGTGGGAAGCCTTTAGCCTTCGGTCTTCGTTTTTTCTTTTCTTCTTTTTCTTTCCCTTTCATATTCCTGCGGTGAAAAGCCACTTGGCTCGGACCAAGCTGTCGGATAATGATTCTCTAGGTATCTTTGTTTTCTCCATGGAGATTTTTCGTTCGGACAAAGCCGACCGTAGGCGGATGAGGGAGTGTCTTGACAGGTAAATTTAGCAATCTATAATGGGGAGTGCTAATTAAGATAACTCACAATTGACAACGAACAACTGACAACCTGCTTCTCACGCGCCGCTCAGCGGTTCCCGTTGTAAGTTGTACGTTCAGAAACATATGGCAAAGCAGATCGCATACAGTGAGGACGCGCGCAGGCGTATCAAGGCGGGCGTGGACAAGGTCGCGAACGCGGTGAAGGTGACGCTTGGACCGAAAGGACGCAATGTCATCATCGCCAAATCGTACGGGGGACCGACGATCACCAACGATGGCGTGACTATCGCCAAGGAAATCGAACTCGAGGACAAATACGAGAGTCTCGGCGCGGGACTTATCAAACAGGTCGCCGAGAAGACCAACGATGCGGCCGGTGACGGAACGACGACCTCGACCGTTATCGCGGCGGCCCTCGCGCGCGAAGGACTCAAGTTCGTGGAGACCGGCATCAACCCGGTCGGCATCCGACGCGGGATGGAGGCGGCCAAGGACGAGGTGATCGCCGTGCTCAAGAAGAACTCTAAGAAGATCTCGTCGAAGGAAGAGATCGCACAGGTTGCGACCATCTCCGCCGAGTCGCGCGAGATGGGCGAGATGATCGCGGCGGTCATCGAGGAAGTCGGCAAGGACGGCGTCGTCACGACGGAGCAGTCCAATACGCTCGGTCTCACGAAGGAAGTCGTCGAGGGCATGAACTTCGACAAGGGATACATCTCGCCGTATATGATGACGAGCGCGGAGTCTCAGTCTGCCGAGATCGACAATCCGGTGATCCTTATCACCGACCGGAAGATTTCCGCGGTCAACGATATCGTTCCTCTTCTGAACAGTCTCGCGCAGTCCGGGAAGAAGGACATTGTCATCATCGCCGAGGACGTGGACGGGGAGGCGCTCACCACCCTCGTGGTGAACCGGCTTCGCGGCGTGTTGAACGTGCTTGCGATCAAGGCGCCGGAATACGGCGATAACCGCAAGGCGATGCTGCAGGATATCGCGACTCTGACGGGAGCGCAGGTCATTTCCGAAGAAAAGGGTATGAAACTCGAGACGGCGACCGTCGCCATGCTCGGTTCGGCCTCGAAGGTCATCTCGACCAAGGACGATACGACCATCGTCGGGGGGAAGGGGAAGAAGAAGGATATCGATGCCCGTGTCGCCGAGATACAGGCCTTGATCGAGCGGACCGAGAGCGACTATGACCGGACCAAGCTTCAGAAGCGGGTCGCGAAACTCTCCGGCGGCGTGGCGGTCATCCGTGTCGGAGCCCCGACCGAGACCGAGCTGACCTACATGAAGCACAAGATGGAGGACGCGGTCGCGGCGACCAAGGCGGCCATCGAGGAAGGCATCGTCGCGGGCGGTGGGACCGCTCTGGCCAAGGCGGCGGCCGTCGTCAATATGGCGCATGCCACCAAGACCGAAGAGGGGCACGAGTTCCGTGCCGGATATCAGACGCTTCTTCGCGCGCTGTCCGAGCCGCTTCGTCAGATCGCGGCGAACGCGGGCGAGGAGGATCCGGCGGTCGTCCTCAACAAGGTGACCGAAGGCAAGGGAACGAACTACGGATACGATGCGGCCGAGAACCGCTATGTCGACGATATGATCAAGGCGGGTATCATCGATCCGTTGAAAGTGACGCGTACCGCGCTCGAGAGCGCCGTGTCGGTAGCGGCTCTCCTCCTCACCACCGAGGCGGCGGTCGTCGATCTTCCGGAGGAAAAAAGCAAGGGCGCCGGCATGCCGGACATGAGCGGCATGGGTGGGATGATGTAAACGCCATCGAAAACGGAAAGCGAGATTTCTCGGAAGGGAAGTCTCGTTTTGGGTTTCCGGGAATGCGGAGAAGCGTGGAAGCTTCCGTTTCAACGGTATATTTATCCGAACGAAGGCGTCTTGGATCACGTGAAGCGGTCTGACGCGTTCTTCGTTGTGAGTGAGTCTGGAACGGTATGATGATTCAAGGTCGCCAGCATGATTCGGCCGGATGTGGCATGAGACATACTCTGGTGCCGCTCTTGTTATGTGGTATACTGAAAGAGTAAAAATGCGTGAGATTGAATCATATGTGTTCAAGATTTCCGATAGCGCTCGCGTTCGTCCTCGCCCTCTTCTTCTCGACCGTCTCCTTTGTACATGCCGATACCGTTCCGGATCCGGACGCCATTCTCAGAAACGTCCGACAACAGGATTCATTCAAGAGCCTTCCTTCCGAGAGGCAGTCACAGATCGAATCTTCCTTGAGACAAATGAATCAGAGTACTGAGACGTTGCAAACGCTCGGATCGGAGCCCTGTTCGCAAGAGATCGTGATAAACGACTCCGAAGGAAAGGGGAAACTAGCCGAAATTCAATTTCCGGATTACTTCTTTCGCGACGGGAAAATGTTCGTTTCCGCGTGCGTTCAAACGTCCGGGCCTGTTCCCGTCAAGGATGTCCAGTTTACGTACTCGTTGACGGATGAACGGGGAGCGGTCTTGAAGACGGCTTCTTTTCACGGTGCGGCCGTGCCGACCCTGATGCGGGTCGGTGAAGGTTTCGATTTCAACCGCGCCTCGAGCGGATATGTCCTTACCGTCGAATTGAAAAAGGATGGTTATGTGCTTGATTCCAAGCAAGTGAACCGAAAGTGTTGGGATGTGGATGCCGACCTGTGCCCGTTTTTTACGGGTGGTATATTCGGAATACGGAATTTTCTCACAAAATACGGAGTAATCCTGCTGATGCTCGTCTTAATCATCGTACTCGGTATCGGTGGTGCGTTGTTGATGAAACGGAAAAAAGCCGCCGGCATATCGATTCCGTTGTTCATTGCATGCCTGTTTGTTCTCACTCCCGGTATGAGCCGGGCGGCAGGCGAGTGTACCTCCAGCCAATATGCTTCCGGGAATTGTATGGTCAATGTTTTAAGCTGCTGGGAAGAGATCATCGATCCCGCTTGGGGGGATATGGGCTATACGATTCTTACGAACGTTTGTCCGTGTCCGGACGGCCAGGTGGGAAACATCTCGACATATTACATGTATTCCGTGAATTACGAGTCGGTTACCTCTGATAATACATGTACCGCTGCTCCCGCTCCCGCTCCCGCTCCGGCTCCGGCTCCGGTTCCCGTTTCCGGCAACTGGTCCGACTGGTCGGCCTGCTCCGCTTCCTGCGGCGGAGGGATCCAGACCCGTACCTGCACCAATCCCGCTCCGGCGAACGGCGGTGCGGACTGCGTCGGGTCCGCGACCCAGGCCTGCAACACCCAGAGTTG
>DATMYW010000025.1:0-16321 GCA_035560715.1 Candidatus Fimivivens sp.
CAGTTGTCGTTTGGATTATGTAATCAGACTTACACGACGGAAACATATCAAGGATGTCTTGATAAGGGTGCAAATACAATAGGAAAACCAATCTTATTACTTACTCTGGCGTTTCTTGTCGTCACCCCTTTCTTATTCTTCGTCCGCGATGAGATATTCAAGAAGTGGTTGTGGTTCGCGCTTGCTTGGTTTATCGTTTCCGGTGTTCTGATCGCGTTGGCGCCGCAGTATGTCTACTCGTTTCTCCCGCTGTACGCGATCACCAAGGCGACCGTTACGTACTGGTCGAGCGTTCTTTTCGTCCCGTTGAGCCTCGGGCTGCTCTTGTGGCTTTCGAGGAAACGAGCGACCGCGTGACGGATGATCGTCGTATGCGCTGGACACTGCCATATCATATAATATGGTAGTGTTTGTTCTCGCTCTCGGGACTGCAGAAAGTCTCAACTTCCGCTCATATCGGTCCAGCAAATAGTGTCATGAACTCTTCCGGTCCATATCTCGTACCTTTGCCGCGTATATGCGACTGAGAAGCGGGTACCGGATCCCGGGTCAGGCCCGGGATGACGAGCGGTGGAATTTTCAAAAAAACACACAGTACGCGGCTCTTTGTAAACTTGGAAAAACGCCAATAAAATACCGTATATAAGCCATGGAAATTCCGTGAACGTGGAATCCCGGCCCTGGCGGGATATATGGTAGGATGGAATATATATTTCCAGTCTATGGACGGAGTAGACCAGAATGGATCCGGGAACGGTTTGATGACGCCGTCGCGTCCGTTTACAATCGTTCCGCTCGTGACGGGCTTTCTCGTGATCGCGCTCCTGTCCGCGTTCGTCTTCGCGCGGTTCGGCGATCTCGCGCGGTTCCTCGAGACCGCCAAGGAGGCGCGCCCGTGGTGGATGCTCGCGGCGGTCGTGTTCCAAGTGCTCACCTATGCGGCGACGGGGGAGATGTGGAACGTCTCGGTGCGCGCGTCGGGGCGAAGGCTTCGGACGCGTACCCTCGCACGGTTCGCGGTCGAGAAACTTTCGATCGACCAGTTCATGCCGAGCGCGGGAATCGCCGGGCACGTCGGCGTGTTGCAGGCGATGCGCCGGTTCGGGTTGCCGGCGTCCGTCGCGATGGAGTCGTTTTTCATCGACGTGCTCTCGTATCATGCGGCGTACGCCTGCGCCGCGCTCGGCGCGTTCGCGTTCCTCTCGTTCCACCGGGAGGTGACATCGGTCGTTCTCGTCATCCTCGGTGCGTTTTCCTTGCTGACGATATCCGTGCTGGCCACGACGATACGGTTGCTTCGCAACCGAGGGAGACACCTCCCGACATGGATTTCGGAACGTAGTATCGTGTCGCGATTGCTGAGGGCGATGTCACAAATCTCCTCACGACGCGTACTCTCTCCCCGGGTGCTGTCGAAGGCGTTCGTGCTGCAGTTCTCGGTATTCGTCCTTGACGGTGCCACGTTCTACTCTACCCTGCGCGCGATCGGCGTCGCCGTGCCGTACGGTATCGCCTTCGCCGCATACGTCATCGCCATGATAGCGGGGACTGTCTCGTTCATCCCGGGTGGTATCGGGACATTCGAGGTCGCGACCGTCACGATCCTTTTCGGGTTCGGCGTTTCTCTCGAAGGGGCGCTCGCCGGGACGCTCCTCCTCCGCGGACTCACGCTCTGGATCCCGCTCATTCCCGGATCGATACTCGCGCATCACGATCTCGTACCGAAGGGAGACCGAACGGAACGGACCGATTGACAAGCGGCCTCGGAATGCCTATATTGCAACGGTCTACGACGGAGCTTTTTTAACAAAACGCCATGATATCATGTCAAACCATACATCTGCCGTACCCGGTTGGGTTCCACTGTATCGCGAACAGAGTTTCGATACGTTCGATTCGGCTCAGCCGACATGCGAGATCCGGACGTTCTCGAACCGTCTGATGGTTCTCTGCGGCAATCAGGAAATCGTCATACCGAATCTGTCCCGATGCCGAGCCGCTCTCTTCGTACACTGGATGAGACTGCTCGAGGAACACGGCGTCGCGACGTCGCTCGCACGGAGCGGGGAAGGCGTTTGGGACTACGTGCCAAAAGATCGGCGACTGCCTCCGGACGACTTCCATCTTCGCAGTGTCGTCCTGGATCGCGCGGAGCGGTCGATTCCGGTCAGGCTCGGTTTCCGCACATCGGCAAACGGAAAAAAGGCCGACTGCGTTCCGACAAGAAGGGAACCGTACGTTGTTCGGGAAAACTTCCGGCAGGTGAGTCGCAATCACCCCGATGCCATTGAGTTCGCTCGCTCCGTGCACGGTATCATCGTTGAATACACCGCCTCACTCGGACTCAGCCTCCTGCATTCCGCATGCGATCTCGGATATGGCCGAAACGGCGATTTCGTGGTGGGGGCATGCGGCATCCACGAATACTGCGAACAGTCCACGCCTGCGGGAATCCTTATCCGTGAAGAATCTCTCGCGCTGAGCAAATGCCTGGCCGACGACGAAACCATCGAGATGGCGTGTGATGAAACGGAAGCCCCGTGCATCGTCGAGGTGCACGAGGATATCGTCTCGGAGATGGAACGTGTCATCCTCGACTCGACCGTGAAGATACTGGGGATGAGTCTCGAGCACTTCCAGATCAAGGTGGTGAACGGCTGAGGAAATTGAAGGAGTCGGCGCTGGGGGGGAAAATCCCTTCCGGCGCCGTTATTGTTTCTATCGGTCACGACGAGCGTTTCAAGGTCGGTGCCACTTGACAAAAACGGGACTCTGGCATACTGTACAAGGTCGATTCGCCGATACGTATCAGGCCGATTCGAAGTCTGAATTACCGGATTTCAAGCCACGAGGAGGGATATCTCTTCTCGATGAACCCGTTCGAAGCGCTGACGTGACGATCGGGTTGGGAATGGAAACAGGTCCGACTCGGACTACCCCGTTTTGTCCGATGTGACACGAATCGCGACTTCAACAAAAACCGCCAAACGAACGCGTTCCCGACCGGATAACCGGAATCGGGAAAGCCTATCCGATCGATGTCAGTCATATTTCGCCGTTCCCATCCCTCGGTGGACAGGGACCGGCGCGGTTCCCGTATGAGCGGTATTTCCATCGTTATTCCGACACTGAACGAGGCTGGGAACATTCCCGGCCTGCTTCGCCGTATCGGGCGCGCGTTCGACGGTACCGGCATCGAATACGAGATCATCTTCATCGATGACCACTCGACCGACGGGACGATGGACGTGATCAAGAGACTCTCCGCGGAGTACCCGAACGTCGTCTGTTTTCTGAAGGAAGGGAAGCGGGGGAAGGCGCAGTCCCTGATTCAGGGATTCGCGTGGGCGCAATTCGACCGCATCGGTTTCATCGATGCAGACCTGCAATACCCGCCTGAGGCGATCCCGAAGATGTTCGACCTGCTCGACCATGGGTACGACATCGTGGTGGCCGACCGCGTCCAGCACGACGAGGGATTCCTGCGGACCGTCACGAGCCGCGGCTTCAGTTTCTTCTTCTCACGGTTCCTGCACGGGCTTTCCTGCGACGTGCAGAGCGGGCTCAAGGTCTTCAAGCGTCGGATCGCGCACGAAGTCAGGATCGAACATCCGTCTCCGTGGACCTTCGACCTCGAGTTTCTGCTCGCCGCCCGCAATTATGGCTATGTGATCGGCAGCGTGCCGATCCGACTCGAACCGAGACGTTCCGGTGAGTCCAAGATCAAGTTTCTGCGGGCCGTGTACGAGATCGGGTGGAACGCGCTCCGATTGCGCTTCACCGAACGTCCGCCGCTCCTGATCACTCCCGAAAACGAGGAAGGGAGTATGGTCGGTGCCGGTATCGCGCACGGAAGCACTCGCTTCGTGACACATACCACGCTGCACCACGACCTCTCGGCCCTGCGGACCTTCGCGCCTTGGCAACGGACGCTCATACAGGTCGCCCTGCTTATCATTCTCAGCGGACTCTTCCTGAATCCGCTTTTGACCGGCATATCCGTTCTCGCCGTCCTGACCGCGGTGTATTTCCTCGATTCGGTCTTCCAGCTCTTCCTCGTGCTGCGCAGTCTCAAGACGCCGCCGGAAATCGGTTCGACGCCGCGGGAACTTCTCGCGCTCGACGGTGAACGCCTGCCCTCATATTCGATCCTCTGTCCGCTGTACCGCGAGGCGAACATGCTGCCGACCTTCGTCGAGGCGATGAATCGTCTTGACTGGCCCAAGGACCGGCTCGACATCATGCTGCTCCTCGAAGAGAACGATCAGGAAACGATCGACGCCGCCCGTGCCATGAAACTGCCGGATTCGTTCCGGATCCTGGTCGTACCGCATTCGCTCCCGAAGACGAAGCCGAAGGCCTGCAACTTCGGACTCAACTTCGCCAAGGGCGAATACGTCGTGATCTACGACGCCGAGGATATCCCCGATCCCGCACAGCTCAAGAAGGCGTACCTCGGGTTCCGCAAGGCGGGACCCTCGGTCCGGTGTCTCCAGGCCAAGCTCAACTATTTCAATCCGCACCAGAACCTCCTGACGCGGTTCTTCACCGCGGAGTATTCGCTGTGGTTCGACGTGGTGCTGCCGGGACTGCAGTCGATCAATACGTCCATCCCGCTTGGCGGGACGAGCAATCACTTCCGGACGCGCGACCTGCTCGAGCTCGAGGGCTGGGACCCGTTCAATGTGACCGAGGACTGCGACCTCGGTGTGCGCATCTTCAAGCGCGGGTTCAAGACGGCCATCATCGATTCGGTCACGCTCGAGGAGGCGAACAGCAATCTGGGAAACTGGATCCGCCAGCGCTCGCGCTGGATCAAAGGCTACATGCAGACGTACCTGGTCCACATGCGCGACCCGATCGCGTTTTTCCGCGAGAACGGTCTGCACGCCCTCGTGTTCCAGCTGGTGGTCGGCATGAAGATCGGTTTCATGTTCATCAACCCGATCCTCTGGATCGCGACCGTTTCCTACTTCACGCTGTACGCCGTCGTCGGGCCGACCATCCAGGCGCTGTTCCCGCCCGTCGTGTTCTACCTCGCGTCGTTCTCGCTCGTCTTCGGAAACTTCCTGTACCTCTACTACTACATGATCGGCGCGGCCAAGCGCGAGCACTATTCCGTCGTGAAATACGTGTTCTTGATCCCACTCTACTGGATCATGCTCAGCTACGCGGCGTCCATCGCGCTCTATCAACTCATCGTGAAGCCGCACTACTGGGAGAAGACCGTCCACGGTTTGCATACGAAGGCCGCCAAGAAGCGGAGCCGTCTCACGCAACTTTCGGAAAGTATGGCCGTCGGCCGTGTGTGGTTCCCGAAATGGAAACTCACGGCACCATGGGCGAAATGGCTACTCTCCCAGGAAGGAATATTCATCTACGCGCTTTCTGTCTCGAGCGTGCTCAATTTCGTCTTCAATGCCTACCTCGGCCGGGTGCTGTCGTATGAGGAATATGGGTTCGTGGCGCTCGTCAATACGGTCTGGTATTTCGCCATGATCGCGATCGGCGCGTTCGCCACGTCGATCAACCATCGTTCGGCATACCTGCTCGGGCGAGGCGACCGTGCCGGGACGAGATATTTCTTCTTCGCCAATCTGAAGAAAGGAGTGCGTATTTCCGTACTGGCCGCACTCGCGTGGTTCCTGCTGTCGCCGTTCATCTCGTCGTTCTTCCACGTCGACGGGACGATCGTACTCGCGTTGTTTTCGCCGGCGTTCATCCTGGGGGTCGTTTCGGCGGGAAGCGCCGGATTTCTTCAGGGCTCATTCAGGTTCCTGCGCGCTTCCGTCGTCGTCATCGCGGAAGCGGTATCGAAGCTCGCGCTCGCGGCCATATTCGTTTCGTTCGGACTCGGATCGTGGGCGTACCTGTCGATACCGCTTTCCATCGCGGTCTCGGCTGCCGTGGCGTTCGCGTTCCTGCACGGCGTCGTCCCGGAGGAAACGGCGAAGTCCGGACGACCGACGTTTCCGAATCGATTTTTCGCCGCGACGGTCCTGTCGAACGTCTCTTCTACGATATTCCTGAGCCTCGACATGCTGTTGGTCAAGCACTATTTGGATCCGCATGAGGCGGGGGAATACGCCCTTCTGTCGCTTGCCGGAAAGATGATCTTTTTCTTCGGGTCGCTTTCGAGTTCGTTCCTACTCACCTATGTCAGCCGAAACGAGGGGCGTTCGATCAGTTCGCGTCGGATCCTCGCATATACGTTCGGCATCACGATCGCGCTGGTCACGCTCGGCGTGCTGGCGTTCGGAGCGTTCGGCCCGGTCACGTTGTCGATCCTCCTCGGTGACAAGGCGCGCGCCGTCAATGACCTGTACCTGCCGTATACCGCGGCGCTCGGCGTTTTCACGGTGACGAACGTCATCGTGATCTACGGACTCGCACGGAAGCGCTACGTCTTCCCGTTCGTCTCCCTGCTCGTTTCGCTGTTCATGGCATTCGGCATCGCGCTCTTTCACGGTTCCATCTCGCAGATCGTCGAGGTTATTCTCTTTTCCAGTCTGACGGGTGGCGCGCTTTCGACCGTGGCATTCCTGTCGGAGCCGCAGCACGGACTTATCGGTCGCGCGTTCCGGGATTTCGCCGGCGCGTTCATAGAGAAACTGCCGGTCACGAGGCGCAAGCGGATTGCCGGGAGCATCCTTGTCTTCAATTGGCGGGACATGAGGCATGATTTCGCCGGAGGGGCCGAGGTATACATCGAGGAACTGGCCCGCCAATGGGCGCGCCAGGGGAATCGCGTCACGCTTTTTTGCGGGAACGACGGACGATCACCGCGAAGCGAGATCGTCGAAGGGGTCGAGATCGTACGGCGCGGCGGTTTCTACCTCGTGTACTTCTGGGCATTCTTCTATTATCTGGTCCGCTTCCGCGGACGATACGACATCGTCGTCGACTGTCACAACGGTATCCCGTTCTTTTCCCCGCTCTATGTGCGCAAGCCGAAAGTGTTTTGCCTCATGCATCACGTGCACCAGGAAGTGTTCCGGCATTCGTTGCCGGGTCCTCTTTCGTCGTTCGCCCGTTTCCTGGAGAAGGACATGATGCCGATAGTCTACCGTAAAGTGAGGTTCATAACGGTTTCCGAGTCGAGCAAGCGGGAGATGGAGGATCTTGGTCTCGGATGTGCCGGCATACAGGTGATACATCCCGGAATCCATCTCGGCGATTTCGCACCGGGAACGAAGAGCGACTCGCCGGTCGTCTTGTACCTGGGGAGGCTCAAGGCATACAAATCAGTCGACGTATTGATCCGTGCATTCCGCGCCGTGCTCGAGGAACGGCCGGAAGCGAAACTTGTCATCGCCGGCAGCGGCGAGGAGGAACGCTATCTGAAACGGTTGGCGCGGGACCTTCGGCTTTCCGACGATCAGGTCTCGTTTCTCGGGAAGGTCACCGAAGCGCAGAAGCGGGAACTTCTTCGAAGTTCGTGGGTGGTCGTGAATCCATCGTTCATGGAAGGGTGGGGCATCGTCGTGATCGAGGCGAACGCATGCGGGACGCCGGTCATCGCGTCCGATATTCCGGGTCTCCGGGATTCCGTCCGTGACGCGTCGACCGGATACCTTGTGAAATACGGCGACTCAGACGCATTCGCGACGAAGATCCTGTCCGTCATCCGCGACGCCGAACTCCGTGACCGGCTCGGGAGAAACGCCCGCGAATGGGCGAAGGGATTTGACTGGATGTCGAGCGGCGAGGCTTTTTTTGCCACTCTTATCTCGATCGATAAACACTGAACCGAAAAGCGTATGTCGCATATCGATAGTCTCAAGCGATTGCCGACCGTTGCCGTCGCCATTCCCGCCCACAACGAGGAAGACAATATCGCGCGGCTGCTGTCATCCGTCATCAGTCAAGACTCCGGAACGTATGAACTGGATAAGGTCATCGTCGTGTTGGACGGATGCACCGATCGGACGGAAGAAATCGTCGCCGGATTCGCGCGAGAGCATCCGTCCGTCGAGCTGCTGTCGGACGGGAAACGCGTCGGCAAGTCGGCGCGGATGAACGACATATTCCGTCGCAATACGAGTGACATCCTGGTCGCCATCGATGCCGATCTGACGCTTGGATCCGACGATTTCATATCCGAAATCATACGCCCGCTGTCGGATGACGGTGTCGGTGTCGTAGCGGCCAACAATCGTCCCGCATTCCCTCCGAGAACGGTACTCGAGCGCATACTTATCGCCCGGGACCGCTGGTGGTACGATGTCAGAAAGGATTTCAATGGCGGCGACAATCCGGATAACAGTCCCGGACAGTGTTATGCCTTCCGGAGGGAGTTCGTCGACAGGCTCGACTTTCCCGACGGTCTTATGCATGATCACTTCTTCATCTATCTCATGACGATGGAAATCGGAAAGCGCTTCGTGTTCGCCGAGGGTGCGAAAGTCATCTACCGGGAAGTGGCAAATTGGAACGAACTCGTTGTCCGGGCCCGCCGACACGCGCATGTCGACCGTATCGATATGGCCGAGTTCCGTTTCACGGAGAAGGATATCCCGAAAATTCCGTGCATCAGAAAAATGAAAGGGCTGCTTCGTATGTTTCTCCGTGAGCCGATACCAATCGCCGTCTCGGTCCTGCTGCTCATCGCCGCCGTCAAGATAGCGGTTTTGACGGGAACCGATAACCCGATGCACAGCCGAGGATTGTGGGAGAGATCGGAATCGACCAAACACGCGTGACAAGGAATGACCATTATGACGGCTTCATGAGGAAATCGGTACACGAAATGACAGCGGGAAGGGGGAACGGCGGCGAAAACGTCGCCTGTTCGGAGTTCCATACCGGCGTCACGGACTCGGTGTCGCCGGAACTGCGCCGTGAGTGGAGCGCCCTCTGGGAGAAGAGTCCTCTCGGGAACGTATTCAATTCCGTCGAATGGTTTGAGGTGTTCCTCGAGACGTTCCGACTGAAGGAGTTCCGGATCGTCACGTGCCGTCGGCAGGGGGTATTGTGCGCGGTCCTGCCGTTGGTTCGGGGGTGGTCATTCGGCGTTCCGGTGATGACTGCCGCCGGGAGGCGCGGCAACTACGTCGACCGACCGCCGCTCCTGCTCGAATCCGACGATCGGGACATGATTCATGCGACCGTACGCGAGGCGATGAGACTAGGAATCGTCTATCTCCCGGAAGTCCACGAGACGTCGATGGGTTCCCTCACGGCTACGGATTCGATATCCATGGCATCCGAACCCGTCTGTGTGAACCGGCAGGTCGAACTGTCTCCCGAGCTCGATACGTTGCGACACATGTCTTCGCGACAGCGACGGAAGATACGCAGCGTCAGCCGATCCGAGACCGCTTTTTCACTGAGGATATTTGATGAATCCCCGGACGCCGGTCTCGAAGCCGTGATCGAAGTGGAACAAAACAGCAGCAAGCCGCGACGACATATGGCTTTGTTCGACAAACCGGAAACCAGGCGGCTCTTCGAAACGGTCGCGAAAAATGCGCCGCGATTCCTGCGCATCGCGGCGATATATGACGGTGGGCGGCCGGTCGCCACGAGTACCGGTTTTGTCTGGAAAGGGGTGTATGCGGGCTATCATTCCGCATTCGATGAGTCGTATCGGAGATTCGCTCCGGGGAAGGCTCTCGTGTATCTTCTCCTCGAGGCGCTGAAGTCCGAAGGATATCGGAAGGCGGATTTTCTGCGCGGCGACTCGACCCTGAAGAAGGATTTCGCTTCCGACCTGTACGTGCAATACGACGTGTTGATTTCCGACAGCGCCCTCGTCCTGAGATACTGGAAAACGGCGTTCCGGATCAGAAACGTGCTCAAGAAAGCCGTG
Source organism: Candidatus Fimivivens sp. (assembly GCA_035560715.1). Lineage (GTDB taxonomy): Bacteria > Patescibacteriota > Minisyncoccia > Moranbacterales > UBA1568 > JAAXTX01. The sequence continues at coordinate 9,812 of DATMYW010000025.1, forward strand.
CTTGTCGCCAGACATGTCGAAAACTCGATATTCAATACGATCATGCGCCGCCATGGATAATCGTGACGCCATCATCTTCTCGAACTACGACGACCTTGGGAACCCCTACTACGGGGGCGGAGGTGCGTTCGTCATACACGAGACCGCGAAGCGACTCGCGAGGCATGCGGACGTGACGGTCATCACCGGAACGTATCCCGGCGCGAAAAACGAGACGGTCGATTCGGTCCGGTACGAGCGGATCGGGTTCGCGTTCCTCGGACCGAAGCTCGGTCAGGTCGCCTTCACCCTCTGGCTCCCGTTCGTCTCCATGGGAAAGCGTTTCGATGTCTGGTACGAGAGTCTGACGCCGCCATGCTCGTTCTCGATTCTCCCGGTCGTCGCGAGGGGTCCCGTCGTCGGCGTCGTCCATATGCTTTCGGGATTGGACATGTTCCGCAAGTACAAGATCCCGTTCCACTGGTTCGAGCGGCTCGGACTCCGGCTGTACCGTCGGTTCATCGTCCTGTCCGAGGCGACCGCGCGGCAGGTCGAGTCGGCGAACGGGACCGCGCGGATCGACGTTATTCCGAACGGTGTCGAACCTCGCGCGGCCGTGACACCGCGCACGGAGGATGGTCACGTCCTGTTCCTCGGACGGATCGAAATCGACCAGAAGGGGCTCGATCTGCTGCTCGAAGCGTGGAACATCCTCCGGAAAGAAACGTCGTGCCGCCTCGTGATCGCCGGGTCGGGCGTGGAACACGAGGAACGCCGATTGCGGTCACTCGTTGCCGAGCGCGGACTCTCCGATTCGGTCGACCTGATCGGTCGCGTGAACGGGGAAACGAAAGACGCGCTGTTCCGCGAGGCGCGGTTCGTCGTCGTACCGTCGCGGTTCGAGACGTTCTCGCTGGTCGCGCTCGAGGCGTTCTCGTACGGTCTGCCGATCGTCTGTTTCGATCTCGAAAATCTTTCCTGGATACCCGCTTCGTGCGCGATCAAGGTTACTCCGTTCGACGTCGCCCTCTTCGCGGATGTCATGCGGACGCTCCTCGCGGACAAGGCGCGCCGCGCGCGCATGGGAGCGGTGGCGGCGGAATTCTCCAAGGCGTATGATTGGGATACGATAGCGCTCAGGTATGCCGCGCATGTGAAAAACATCATTCCGACCCTATGACATTCGACGCGCTCATCGACAGGATCATCGCTGAGAGGATTCCGGTCCGTATCGTTTCGCCGCACCTCGACGATGCGATACTGTCGTGCGGAAACCTCATGTCGTACCTGTCGGACAAGACGGATGTCGGGGTGCTTACGGTGTTCTCCGAGGCGGGGGATTTCCCATACACGCTCTCGGCCCGCGCGTTTCTGCGTCAGTGCGGCTTCTCGGATGCGGATCGGCTGTTCGCGGCCCGGCGGGACGAGGATCGCAGCGTGCTTCGCGGCATCGGTGTTTCCTGGAAGCATCTCGGCTATTCCGACGCGATGTTCCGGAAGCGGAAGGTCGGAAGGGTGCGGAAGCTCCTCGGGATGTTCCTGTCCGAATGCACGCATGCGTATCCGACGTATCGGTTCCACGTGACCAAGGGTCGGATCGCACCTGCCGACTCCGTGCTTATGAACGATGTCCTGACGCGGATCAGGGGGCTGGCCGGTGAATTGGAAAATCCGGTGCTGTTTTTCCCTCTGGGACTGGGTCGTCATGTCGATCACGAGCTCTTGCACCAGCTGGGCTTGCAATATTCCGGAAACGTGATATTCTATTCCGATTTCCCGTATTGTCTCACGGACCGTCCTTCCGAGTGGAAACTCAGTGTTCAGGGTTTGCGGAGCGCGGCGTTCGATCGGTTTCCCGTTCGGAAACATGCGTTGATCCGCGGATATGCCACGCAGCCGCTGTTCCGGGGGGAAATCCCGACCGTGCCGGAGACCTATCACTTCAATGACAGCCTGATGAAACGTCTATGAACATCGGAATGCATCGCCCAACCTCGAAACATATCCTTATCGCGATTTCCGTCCTCGTCTGGATTTTGGCCGGGCTCGTGTTCTTGTCGGCGGTCCGCGGACTGCCAGGGAATCCGACCTCATCCGACCTCGGCACGATCGCCTGGCGGGAGGACGGTCCGTTCGAGCTCTCTCCCGAGCGCGGCCGCTTCGCGCTCCTGTATTCCTTCGTCGAAGATCACTCGCTCGCGTTTTCCGTGCCGGTGGCGCGATTCGTCGTGCCGGACCTCGCGATCAATCGCGCCGGTCAGTACGTATCGCTCTTCGCGCCCGGACTGTCCTTTCTGGTTATGCCGGGGTACGTGCTCGGGAGGGTTTTCGGCATCTCGCAGGTCGGGACGTTTCTCGTCGTCTCGCTCTTCGCGCTATTCAATATGTTCCTGATCCGTTCGCTCGCCGTGCGGCTCGGTGCGTCGCGTTTCGCCGGTACGCTCGCCGCACTCACGTTCGGGTTCGCGACGCCCGCCTTCGCGTACGGCGTGGACCTGTATCAGCACCATGTCAGCACGTTCATCATCCTGCTTTCGGTCTTACTCATCACGCGGTTCCGACATCCGCTCGCGTTCGCGGGCGTCTGGTTCCTGGCCGCACTCTCGGTCGTCGTGGACAATCCGAACCTCTTCCTCATGCTTCCCGTGGGACTCTATGCGGCGTATCTCTTTTTCATGACGTATCGCGAGCGGACCGCGAAAGGCGGTAAGTCGATCCGCCGCGCGTTCTTTTTCCTCGCGACCTTTCTCTCCATGGCGGTTCCGATGGCCGGCTTCCTCTGGTACAACCAGGCCGCATACGGCAGTCCGTTCCAGCTGCCGGGGACGCTGAAGGATGTCCGCGCGATCGATGTGGACGGACGTCCGATCGACGTGACCCGGAGCGTCAGCGGCAGCGAAGCCGAACATAAGGCCGAGGAGCGGGGTATGGAGAAAACGGCTGTCGGTTTCTTTCAGACGCGCAACCTCTACGACGGATTCTTTACGCATTTCTTGAGTCGGGACCGGGGCATCATCTTTTTTACGCCGGTCATGTTGCTCGGCATCGTCGGGTTGGTCCTCTTGTACCGTACCAGACCCGAGGCGACCGCGCTCTTCGTCGCGATTATCGGCGCGGATGTGCTCCTCTATTCGATGTGGGGCGATCCGTGGGGAGGGTGGGCGTTCGGTTCACGATATCTGATCCCGACGTACGCGCTCCTCGCCGTCGGGCTCGCCTCCGGATTGTCACGGTGGAAGCGGCGGCATGCCTTCGTCGCGGTCTTCGCCGTACTCTTCCTCTATTCCGCGTGGGTCAATACCCTTGGCGCGGTCACGACCAGCGCGATCCCGCCACAGAATCAGGTGCTTACGATGGAACAGCAGTCCGGGCACGAGGAGAAGTACACCTTCATGCGCTCGTGGGAATTCCTGCAGGAGAAGTATTCCCGCGTCGGCGTGAAGTCGTTCGCGTACCAGGCCTGGGCCAAGGAGTTCGCCGATCCGACCGAGTATTTCGTGATCGTGTACCTCCTGGTGGTCTCGACCGCCCTGTGGGCCGGTATAGGCCTCGCGTATGAACGGTCCGATTCGAACGGGACAAAACACTGAAACCTATGCGGAACACATCCATCAACCGGACGACGCGGCTCAATGACACCTGGCGGAAAAGCCTGGTGGCGTTCGTCGAGCGCTACGAACCGTGGCTGGTCGCGCTGATGCTCCTGGTCGTTTCCGTCGCCGCGTTCGCGTACTATTACGTCAACGGCCTCGGCGTCGCGTACAACGACGCGCGCTCGCACCTCGATATCGGCCGCCGCGTCGTGGAAGGGCTCAATACCGGCGCCGCGCAGCTCGGCTCCGTGTGGCTCCCGCTCACGCATGCGCTTATGGGGCTCACCATCTGGAACGACTTCATGTGGCACTCGGGACTCGCGGGGGCGTTGTGGTCCATGATCGCGTTCGTGGGGACCGGAGTCCTCGTCGATCGCTACCTCAGGGAACTCGGTACGGGACTCCTCGGTCGCATCGTCGGCGTCGCCGTGTTCGCGGTCAATCTCAACACGCTCTATCTCCAGTCGACCGCGATGACGGAACTTATGCTCCTCGGGACGATGACCGCCGGCTGCTACTACTTCCTCTTGTGGTACAAGCGTCACGATATGATTCACCTCGTGACTTCCGCGTTCTTCATCATGCTTTCAACGTTGGTGCGCTACGACGGATGGTTTCTGTTGTTTCTCGCGTCACTCCTCCTCCTCGTCCACGTGTGGCGGACCGGCGGCTATCACAAGGCCGAAGGAATCGTGATGCTTTTCGGCACCCTCGCCGGATTCGGCGTCGTACTGTGGCTCCTGTGGAACGCGCTCATCTTCAAGGACCCGTTATATTTCGCATTCGGCCCCTATTCCGCACATACCCAGCAGAACCAGCTCGAGAGCGCCGGATCGCTCCCGACGAAGGGACACTGGCTCCCGTCGATGAAAGTCTATTTCTACGCGCTCGCGTTCAATTCCGGCGCGTTCACGATGATACTCGGGCTCGTCGGCGCGGTGGCCGCCTGGGTCGACCGGAAACTGTCGAAGGAGACGCGTGTGGCGTCCATCCTCCTCATCGCGCCGCTCGTCTTCAACATCCTCGCGCTCTACCTCGGACATTCGGTGCTCTTCATCCAGGGTATGTCGGGCGATACGTGGTTCAATGTCCGCTACGGCATCATGATGCTCCCGTCCTTCGCGATCTCCATCGGCTACCTGGTCGGGCGCGTGCGCGGCATGCGGATCGTTCTCGTCGGACTGCTCCTGTTCACGGCCTTCTTCTCGTTCTCGAGCCGCGATGCCGTCACGATCGACGATGCCCGCGTCGGCGCGAGCCAGAAGAACGTGAGCGAGATCTCGGGCTGGCTGCACGAGCATGCCGGTACCGAGAAGGGGTTCATCCTCATTTCGGCCGCGTCGCATGACTCTGTCATCTTCACGTCCGGACTGCCGATGGCGCGCTTCATTCACGAGGGGACCGGCACCTACTACGACGCCGCGATCGCGAACCCGGACCGGTGGGCGCGATGGATCGTGGTGCGCAGCTACTCCGACGACGATTCCACCTGGCGACTGCTGCATGAGAATCCCGCGTTCTTCGAGCGCTACCGCAGGGTCGACTCCTATCCGTTCGCCGACATCTACGAACTCGAGTCCGAATATCTGCCGTCGCTCATCACCGACCCGATCCTCGATCCGGCACGCTAACCTGAAACCGAATTCTCATGCGGACTTTCCTGACCATATTCGCGCTCGCGTGCTTCTCGGTCACGCTGTGGGCGTTCGACAACCTGGTGCCGCAGCGGCGCACCTATACCGCGCCCCCGGTCGGGACGCGGTTCGCCTTTCAGTCCGTTGATACCATGAAATATTCCCGTGACCTCGCGCGGGAGAAGGCGGCTGATCCCTCGTTCGACTCGATGATCGATGCGCAGATGGCGGCGATCGCGGCGACCGGCGCGACGCATGTCGCGATCGCCACCCCGTATGACGAGGAATTCCTGCCCATGCTCTGGCGATGGGTCGCCGCAGCGCGGCGGCACGGGCTCAAGGTATGGTTTCGCGGAAACCTCTCCGGCTGGGAGGGATGGTTCGGCTATCAGCGTATCGGCAGAGACGAGCATACCAGGAAGATCGACGCGTTCATCTTCGCGAACCGCGACCTGTTCGAGGACGGTGACGCGTTTTCCACGTGTCCCGAGTGTGAGAACGGCGGTTCCGGCGACCCGCGGAAGACGGGGGACACGGCCGGCTTCCGGAATTTCCTCATTCGCGAGCATGACACGGTGACGGCGGACTTCGCGAAACTCGGTAAGTCCGTTCGCACGGACCTCTTTTCCATGAACGCCGACGTGGCACGTCTCGTGATGGACAAACCGACGACCAGGGCGCTCGGCGGAACGGTGACGATCGACCACTACGTGAAAACGCCGGAGCAACTCGCCTCCGACGTGGAAAGCATCGCGAAACAAAGCGGTGGCAAAGTCGTCCTCGGCGAATTCGGCGCGCCGATCCCGGACATCCATGGGAACATGACCGAGGCGCAACAGGCCGATTGGGTCGACCGTACGCTTTCGTTACTGGAACGATCCAAGATCGTCAACGGCGTGAACTACTGGCTCGCTGTCGGCGGTTCGACCGAAATCTGGAGCAAGGCTGGAACGGAGTACGAGGCGGTATCGGTCCTGCGCCGGCACTTCAGTCCCACCTACGCGTACGGCTACGTGAGCGACGAGCTCGGACATCCGCTTCCGGGTGCCTCGGTCTCGGTCGGGGAGGATATCGTGACGACAGAAAAGAACGGCTGGTTCGTCCTCAAGCTGCCGTCGACCTCGGCCGTATCCCTCACGGTTTCGGCTTCCGGCTATGTCACGCGGGCCGTACCGGAAACGTCCGGGTCGCACGAGGCTTCCGTCACGCTCGTGCGCGAACATCCGAACCTGCGCCTGCACATCCTCAAGCTCTTCAAGCCCCTGGTCGATTCATTCCACAAGTCCCAAACGTAGTCTTAGGAC